>DATMTF010000188.1:0-10854 GCA_035565015.1 Asticcacaulis sp.
GTCATGCCCGCGCTTGTATCCGATGTGATCACATTTGCCTAGGCGCCGTCGCCGCGTAATGCGTCAGGCGACCTTGTTCACCGGATGCCCGGCGGCGTCGAAGGCGATGGTTTCGGCCTTGCCTCGCTCAGTTCGTCGTCAACATGGGAACGACCAGGCTCGATCCGCTCTGGATCAGATAGTCCGGGAACAGGGGAATCGACAACACATAGCTGTAACTCCAGGTAATGCGCTCGATCGTTTCATTAACGTCAGCGGTTTCGCTGCTGAGAGTGACCGAGACGTTGGTTACAGGAACATCTGTCAATTCCGCCCTGACCGCCGTCTGCAAGGAGTCAGCGGTTGTCGTTGGATCGAGAATCAGCATGCGTGAGGATTTCTGGATAGCATGGCGCACGGAGGCGTCGCAGTAAAAAGCCAGGCCGACATAAAAGACGCCGAACAGCATGGCGATGAAGATCGGCGACACCAGAGCAAATTCCAACATCGTGGCGCCCTTGCGATCATGACGCCATCCACGCATAAGGTTTTTCATCGGACGCGAATCTGTTGTCGGGCGGAGATGTAGGTCGGCGCAAACCAGCTCGGCGCCGTGTCAGTGGCCGAAATTGTCACGGCGGCTTCAGGCACGCTGCCATCAGCGCACAGGGTGGAGCAATCGCCCGCCGCGCCGCCGCAATAACACGCTTTTTGCGCGTCAACGGCGGCTGAACTGGAATGCCCCGACCATGCTGCGTAGCCTATCGCCCTGGCCGTGTTCAGATCCGCGCCGCCGCGCATGATGTACTGCGCCGCGCTCATGACCCCATTATGCATGGCGTTCTGCTTCATCAGCAATTGCGCGCCGTCAATGACTCCCGCAAGTACAAGCAGAAGCAAAGGCGCGACAAAAGCAAACTCGACAATCGCGGCGCCCCGCTCGTCCGTAAGGCGCCGATGAAAAGGCTTCATTGTCTTACTCCACAATCTTCACGACGCCGCCGACAGGCAAGATCGTCATGCCGTATGCGCTACAATCGGCGGCAAGGCTGGCGTTGCCGCTCCATTGCACAGTTCGGGCGACGAGTTGCGTGCAACCATTGGCGCCCGAAAAATCGCCCGTATAGCTCACCGTCTGTTTGGGGAAATAGATGGCGCCGGTCATGACCGAAGACGATGCGCCATTGACGGTGACAGACGCCGAAGACGCATTCGAACGGCTGCCAAAAAATAGCAGACCCGAATAGGTTCCACTGGTCGGCGCGGATAGGTTCAGCACGGCATTGCCGTTGAAGCTGATTGAAGCATTGTTGGCCAGGACGAGCGTGACGCCGGCGCCCGTGACCACCGCATTGCCGTTGGCCTTCAGCGTGCCGCCGTCAATAATGTAGACGCCCGGCTTGAGCGTGACCGAACCGTTCAGGCTCAGGCCGTTGCAGTAACGACCGGGTTGCAGGGTCTTGCCGCCAGATGAGTGGCATGCGCCGCTGTTGACGGGTTCAGGGACAGACTTGAAAGGATCAGCCACAGGCGATAACTGCGTCATCGGCGCGCTGCACCCTGTTTCGGTGACCGAGCCGCTGATCGATACGCCGCCTGCAGTCATCAGACACGGCGTTGAAATGCTTGACGATCCCTGGCTGTAAATCGCGTCTGCGGCAATCGAATTGGCCATGATGTTGCAGGCGACAAGACTGAGACTGGAACTACCTGACACATAAACCGATTGCGACGCCGCCGGATCGAGCGCGATAACGCAGGCGTTCGCGGCGGTTTCATAGGTCGCGACGGCGCGCGCCGACACCGTCACCGGCGAGGAATCGAACAGACCCGTAAAATAACGCGTCTCATGCCGCGCCAGCACGACCTCGACCGAATGATCGTTCTGATGCGTGCCCGAAGTCGGCGGCGCATGTAAGGTCAGGGTGTCGCTTGAGGCGTCATAAGCGTTATCAGAGGCCGTCGCCATGGCGGCTGAGGTCATGACGCTGAGATTGCTGCCTGCGCGCGCCTCGACGGCGCCCGCATAGGCGGAAACATCGGCCATCTGCTGAAGACGCACCTGATCGAAGTACCAGCCGCCGATCTCAACGCCAAACGCAGCGCCCGCCACGACGACCGGCGCCGTCAGGGCGAACAGGATGGTAATATTGCCGCTGACATTACAGACGCATTGTTTCCAAACGCCTCGCGTCGCCGCCGCAAACCCCAACATGAACAACCCGCCTGAAAAACGCCAGAGCGGACAGAATTGCTCCAAAGCCTGTTTATGCGGCGTAAAAAAGAGCGGTGAATGTCATATTTACCAGAGACACGGTCACGCCTGTCTGCGCTGTGAGGTCGGTTTGGGCGGGATGCCGAGCAGGTACAGCACGAAGCGGAAGCTCTTGCCGATGAGGCCGAAGGTCCAGCCGCGCTCATGGAAGCGGGCGGCGCTGGTGGTCAGGGCGGCGGACATGGGGCGCAGGCGCGCGCGGCCCAGCGCCATCGACAGAGCGACGTCCTCGAACGCCGCCTGATCCTTGTAGCCGCCCGCACAGTCGTACAGGGCGCGCGACAGCAACAGGCCATGATCTCCGCTCGGCATGGCCAGCCAGCGCGCGCGCAGGGCCAGCATCTCGGCCCACAAAGCCACCAGCCAGGACGGATCGTCGAACCTGAGATGAAAATAGCCGGCCCGCAGCGGATAGTCGCGGATATGGGCCTGGACCTGATCCATCCAGCCCTCGCCGAGAGTCGAGTCCTGATGCAGGATCAGCAGCCAGTCGCCGCGCGCCGCCCGGCAGCCCTGCCACAGTTGCAGGCCGCGCTCGGCGTCGCCGTGAATAATGACGCAGCCGGTCGAATCGGCGATCTCCAGCGTGGCGTCGTCCGAGCCGCCATCGACCACGATCACCTCCTTGATCAGGCCCTCGACCACGCCCGGCACCAGCGCCGACAGGGCGCGCGCCAGCGTGTCTTCGGCGTTGAGCGTGGGCATGACGACGGAAATCATCGGACAACCTTTACCGGGAAAAGACCGCGACCAGTTCGACATGGGCGGACCATAAGAACTGGTCTATGGGCGTGACGCTGTCCAGCCTAAATCCTGCCTCGGTCAGAATTTTGGCGTCGCGCGCGAAAGTGGCCGGATTGCAACTGACCGCCACGGCGCGCGACAGGTTCGAGCGCGCGATCTCGCGGCTCTGCGCCTCGGCGCCCGCGCGCGGCGGGTCGAAGACGACGGCGTCCAGCCCCTTCATCTCCTCGGCCAGCAACGGGCGGCGGAACAGGTCGCGCGCCTCCGCCGTGATGGTCTTGAGGCCCGGCGCCGAGGCGATGGCGCTTCTCAGCGCCGTGACGGCGGGCGCGGCGCCGTCCAGCGCCAGCACCGTCGCCTGCTCGGCCAGCGGGAAGGTGAAGGCGCCCGCGCCGCAGAACAGGTCGGCGACGCGCTTGGCGCCGGCCACGCCCTGGCCAACCAGACGCGCCATCTCGATCTCGGCCTCGCGGCTGGCTTGCAGGAACGAGCCTGCGGGCAGAGCGACGCGCGCCCTGCCAAACGCGATCATGGCCGGGCGCGCCTGATAGAGGATGTCGTCGCCCAGGGTCACGCGCGCCAGATCGGCCTCGCCCGCGATCATGGCGATGCGCATGCGCGCATCCGCCGACAGGCCGCCGCTCCGGCTGCGTTCGACGCCGGAAATGTCGATGTCGAGGCCGGTCAGCGACGCCGTGACGTGCAGGATCGGCGCGGATTTCGGATGCTCGAACAGGGGCGCGGCCAGGTCGCGCAGGATCGGCAGGGCCGCGACGATGGCCGGCTCGGCGATCACGCACGTTTCGACGGGAACCAGATTCCACGAACGGCGCGCCTTGAAGCCGAGCAGCACGGCCCTCCCCGCCTTGCGCGCGTGCAGGCCGACGCGGCGGCGGCTGTGCGCTGGAACGGTGAAGATCGGCGCGACCTCGGTTTCCAGACCGGCGCGGCGCAGGTGGGCGAGGACGACTTCACGCTTCCAGTCGCTGTAGGCGGCCATGTCCCAGTGCTGCAAGGCGCAGCCGCCGCACGCCGCATAGTGCGGGCATGAAGGCGTCACGCGCTGCGGCGACGACGACAGGATGTCGAGCAGGTCCAGCCGCTCCTTGCCTTTGCGCACACGCACGCGTTCGCCCGGCAGGCTGAGCGGAACGATCTGGCCGTCAGCGCTCAGGCCGTCGCCCTGAAAGCCGACGCGCGCAATGTCGAGGTCGAAACTGTCCATAAGGCCCCATGCGGAAAAGCCGTTCGCTTAACCTATCGACGGGCAAACCGCAACCGGCGGACGGCGCGCGTCCTGATGAGAAACTTATAAATTTACCGCATCCCCCTATTCCGGTTTTTCAATTTTTCGGCGATACTGGAAACAACCGGAGGGGGATAATCCCATGCTGCGACTGCGCCTTACCGCCATGATCCTTGCCGTCGCGGGCCTTGCGCCGCTGACGGTCGCGGCGCAGGATTACGGATGGGATCAGGGGCCGGACGACGGCGCCGATTACGCCGCCGCGGCCCGCCCCTCGCCTTATGACCGCGCCTATAATGATGACGATTATGCGCGCCAGGGCGACGCCCGCGACAATAGCGGCGTCCCCTACGCCGGTCGCTATCTCGGTTATGATTACGTGACCAACCGTTATTACCGCTGGGACAGCCTGCCGCCGCAGGATCATCGCGCGCGCGAACAGGATGGCTGGCGCGACGGTCGCGTTCATACCCGGCCCGTGCGCTATTACGGCTGGCGGCGTTACGACCTGTGCGGCTGCGGTCGTTACAGCTATTACCGCATCAACAATTGGCGCGGGCGTCACGCCTATGTCCAGCTCGATCCGCGTCAGCGCGACTATACGCCGAGCTACGCCTATTCGCCGCAGTCCTATTACCGAAGCTGGATCACGCGGCGCAGCGATTTTCCCTGGTAAGCGTCTCTATCCTTCCTCCCCCGACCGACTGACCGCCCCTGCTACGGGCGGTCTTTTTTTGGCCGTCTATGTCAGCCGCGACATGAACGAAGATGAACGCGCCGCTCAAATCCCGTTCAGGTTGGCGCCGCTATAGTTAAGGCCATGATCCGGAACAAGGCCCCCGGATACGAACATGATACGAAGATGAAGATTTAGGAGATGACCCTATGAAGACCCTGCACACCTTCGCCATCGCGACACTGGCCGCCGCCGGAGTCGCCGCCGCCATCCCCGCCGTCGCCTCGGCGGACTGCTACCGCCGCAGCGAAAACGGAACCACCGGCGCCATTGTCGGCGCTCTGGCGGGCGCGGCCATCGGCAACGCCGCCTCCGGTCGCCATGACCGCGGCGCCGGTACGGCCGTGGGCGCCGTCGCGGGCGCAGCCATCGGTTCGTCGATCGCGCGCAACAATACCGACTGCTATTATGATGGCTACGGCTATCGCGACAGCGGTTATCGCCAGAGCTATTACAATCAAGGCTATTACCGCCCGACCTATCGCAGCTACAGCTATGAGCGCGTCTATGTCGAACCGCGCCGCAGCTATGACGATGACTATGACGGTTATGATCGTCGCCGCGACGATTGGCGTCATGAGCGTCATGAGCGCGAAGAACATCACGAACATTATGAGCGCTACGATCGCTGGTAAAGAAAAAGGCCCCGGACAACCGGGGCCTTTTGGTTATTTCTTATCGCGCCACGACAGGAGTTTGGCGCCGTAATAGTTCCAGATTGAGCTGATCAGCGCCGCGCTGACCCCGGCGACAAGCCAATGAATATGCAGATGGTCCTTCATGAATATCGACAGGGCCAGGCTTAACAGGGCGCCCAGCGAGCAGGCGACATAGAAGCCCAGCAGAGCCTGAAAAACCCGCCAGCCCTTGAGGCGCTTGTCGCGGAAGGTCAGGATATTGTTGAGGAAGAAGTTCCAGGTCATCGAAATCCAGATGGCCAGGCTGTAGCTGATAATGTCGTCGAGCCGGTACTGATAGCGGTAGATCGGCGCGCCGTGACTGCTTTTCAACAGATAGTGGAACGCGATCAGCACCGCCGCATAGACGAAGACGCCGGTGACGCCGACGCCTGCGAACAGCACGAAGCGCGCGGGCAGCACGCCCTTGGTCGCCTTTTCGATCAGAAGGGCGCCGAGATCGGCCACGACGCGCAGGTCCAGCTTGGACTGACCGCCCTGACGCTGGCGCAGCGCCGCCTTGACCTCGCCGAAGCGCGGCTTTTTCGGCGCGGAGGCCGCGATGTCGAGCAGGATTTTAAAGCCGATCCCGGTCAGCTTGGGCCGCGCCGACTGGTAATAGTCGCGCGTCATCAGGAAGCAGCCGCTCATCGGATCGGACAATGGCACTTTCAGCACCAGTCCGGTCGCGAAGGTCGCCGCCTTGGAGCCGAGATCGCGGATGCCGGAGAGGCCGGTTTCCGTCGTTCCGAGATAGCGCGACACGCAGACCAGATCCTTATCCCCCTGCATGATCATCTCGGCCAGGGCGCGGATTGCGTGCGGATCGTGCTGGCCGTCGCCGTCCATAACGCCGAGATAACGGCCATGGGCGATGTCCCAGCCCTTGATCGCCGCCGAGGACAGGCCGCGCTCGCCGACGCGCACATGCAGGCGGACATTGGGGCGATGCGCGGCGACCGCCATGACTTCATCCGCCGTGTTGTCGGCGGAGTTGTCGTCGACCACGATGATCTCGTGGCTTATGCCTTGCAGCGTATCGGAAATCTCCTCGATCACCCCGCGGATGGCGGCGCCTTCGTTCAGCGTGCATATGATCAGGCTCAGATCGGGCGCGTCCGCGTCCGCGCGAAATTCGGTATCGGCCAAAAATAAACTCCCCGACGAGCGGACCGGTCCCATCCGGCGCCGCCGCTTTAGCGTCGCTTAAAAGGACGAACGGTGGCGATTCTATGATCGGCGCGCCGCAATTGGCGCCAGACCTGAAACACGCCGGTCAAACTACCGTCGAACCCGCCCGTTAAGCGGCGATAAGCGAAGCCCGCTCCTTATCGCTTTCAACGACGGAAGACAATGTATAAACGCCTCCCGCCTTTCGCGCCTCCGATCTCGCCCGCCTTCACGCGCCACGCCACATGGCTGTTCGTCCTGCCGCCCGTTCTGGGCGTGGCGGCCAAGTTGACGCGCTCGAAACTGTGGTTCACCGACTATGAAGCGGTCGCCTGCGCCGGACAGAAGGCGATGGCGGGGCAGCCGATCTACGATCTCAACCTGGCCTGTCCGAACATGCACGCGGCCAGCTTCGTTTATCTGCCCGGCGTGGCGCAGGCGGCGGGCGCCTTGCAGGCCCTGTTCAGTCTTCCTGGATTTTTTCTTTTGTATCTGGGGCTTTATCTGTTCGCCACGGCGGCTCTGGTGTTGGCGCCGCTGCGTCTGGCGCCCGTGAATGACGCGCGCACGCAGATTCCCTTCCTGAGTTTTCTGAGCGGCAGCGCCTTTATGGGCGGCAATATCGCCGTGCTGCTGCATGGCGGCGTCCTGCTGGCGGCGCTGGCCTGGCTGGAGAGCGCGCCGTGGCTGCTGATCGCCGTCATTGTGCTGGCGGCATGGGTGAAGCCGGTGTTTCTGACCTATCTGGCGCTGGTGCTGGTGGCCGATACGCCATGGCGCAAGCGCGTCGGCATGATGGCTTGCGGCGTGGCGGCGGGGCTTGCGCCCAGCCTGATCTTCGCTCTGAACGGCGGCGGTCTGGCGCAGCAGTGGATGTCGCTGCTGTCGCATTTCGTCTATGAGGAAACGCCGGGCCGCGCCTGGTTCGGCTGGCTGCAACTGGCGGGGATCGAGCCGGCTTCCATGGCCGCCAAGATCGGCTATGTCCTTTATGCAGGCGCGCTGACCGGCGCCGGTCTGGCCCTCGTCCGGATGCTGGAACTGAACCGGCGCGAGCGGTTGTGGCTGGGTTTCAGCCTCGCCGTGCTGCTGATTCCACGCCTGATGAGCGAGGACGTCTTCCTGCTGGGGCCGGGCCTGCTGATCGTCGCCCATCGCGCCACGGCCGCGGGCGTGACCCCGCGCGGCGATGCGGTGATTCTGGCCTTGTGCTGCCTGTGTCTGGGCGGCGGTCTGAGCGAAATGGCGGGCGTGACGACGCCGCTCGCCTTACTCGGCTTCGCCCTCTACCTGATGTGGGCGGCGGGCGCTCTGGGCCTGCGTTATCTGCGCCCGGTCGGCAATGTGGTGAATGGGTGAGGCCATGCTGAACATGCTCCGCGACGACGCCTTCGCCTTCCTCGACCGCATCACCGCGACGCGCTGGCGGCGGATCGCCTTCACGCTGTTTTTTCTGTTCCCGATCGTCGGCAATCTGATCGCCCGCCTGCGCAAACATGGCTGGTGGCTCAACGATTTCGATGCGCTGATCTGCGGCGCCGACCATGTGCGGCGCGGCCTGTCGCCCTACGATCTGCATCCGGTGTGCGCCGGAACCTGGCCCGCTGTCTATGTCTATGCGCCGCAGGTGGCGCAGGTCTTCGCGCCGATGTCGGCCTGGGGACTGGGCGTGGCGCGGCTGGTCTGGTGGATTCCGAGCCTGATCGTCATGGGCTATCTGTTATGGTACGCCGTTCTGATGCCGGTGAAGGACGCGCCGTGGCGTTTGCGGCTGATGACATTGGCCGCTATCGTCGGCAGCGTCTATGCCTGCGGCAATATCGGCCTGATCCTGCATGCGCTGATCACGGCGACGGCGGTTCTGTGGCTGGCGGACGCGCAGCGGCCCAAGAGGTGGCCATTCGTGGTCATGGTGATCCTGGCCGCCTTGATCAAGCCGGTCATGCTGACCTATCTGGTCGTGTTGCTGTTCGAGCGCCGCCCATTCCTGAGCCGCATCGGCGCCGCCTTTGTGACCAGCGCGCTCGGCCTCTGCGCCATCGCCGCCGAGGTGCTGACCGCCGGAACCTTCGGCGACGACTGGCGCCGGACGCTCAACATCATTGTCATGACGCAGCAGCCCGGCATCAGCTATTTCGGCTGGCTGAACTGGCTGGGCCTGGCGCCGGGCGATCACCTGACCCTGGCGATCGTCGCCCTGTTCATGCTGACGACCCTGCTGGCGGGCTGGGTGCTGGCGGAAAGCCGCAATGACGCCATAAGCCGCGTCGCCATCGGGCTTGGGCTGGCGCAACTGCTCAATCCGCGCCTGATGGATTACGACATGATGGCGCTGGCGCCGCTGATGGCCATTGTGGTCGTGGCGTCGCAAGACCTCGGCAGGCGTTTTTTCTGGGCGATGAGCTGGGCCTTCACCGCCATTCTGACCATGGACGTGCTGAGCAATCTGTTCGAAATCAAATCCTTCGCGCGCTCGCCGGTCACCCTGTTCGTCTACTGGCTGATGCTGCTGGCCATCGCCGCCCGCATCGCCCTGACGCAAAAACGCCCGGAAGGGCTTCCGGGCGTTTTCAAAGCTTTGTTAAAGAGCGCGCCGGTTTAGGCGGCAGCGCGCGACTTGACCTTCAGGTTATGCAGCCTTTCGGCGACGAGGAAACTCAGCTCCAGCGCCTGATCGGCGTTGAGGCGCGGGTCGCAATGGGTGTGGTAGCGCATGCTCAGTTCGTCCTCGCTCAAGGCAAAGGCGCCGCCCGTGCATTCGGTGACGTTCTGGCCGGTCATTTCCAGGTGCATGCCGCCCGGATGCACGCCTTCCGCCGCCGCGACGTCGACGAAGCTGCGCACCTCGCTGAGGATGCGGTCGAACGGGCGCGTCTTGTAGCCGTTATTGGCCTTGACGACATTGCCGTGCATCGGGTCGATCGACCAGACCACCGGAACGCCGTGGTCGCGGGTCGCCGCCATCAGACGCGGCAGACGCTCCGCCACCTTGTCCGAACCGAAGCGTCCGATCAGGGTCAGGCGGCCCGGAATCGCATCGGGGTTCAGGGCGTCGATCAGGCGTTTCAGGTCATCCGGCTCCAGGGTCGGGCCGCACTTGACGCCGATCGGATTTTTGATGCCCTTCATATAGTTGACGTGCGCGCCGTCCAGTTGCCGCGTGCGCTCGCCGATCCACAACATATGCGCCGAAGTATCGTACCAGTCGCCCGACGTCGAATCGACGCGCGTCATCGCCTGCTCGAAATTAAGCAGCAGCGCCTCATGCGAGGTGAAGAAATCGACCTGGCGCACCTCCTGCTGGCTTTCCGACGAAATGCCGATCGCCGACATGAAGTTCAGCGTCTCGGAAATCTTGTCGGCCAGTTCGCGATAGCGCTCACCCTGCGGGCTGCCGGTGACGAAGCCCAGCGTCCACTTGTGGATGTTGTAGAGGTCGGCATAGCCGCCGTTCGCAAACGCGCGCAAAAGGTTAAGCGTCGCCGACGACTGATGATAGGCCTTGATCAGGCGCTGCGGGTCCGGCAGGCGCGCTTCGGGTGTGAACTCCATGCCGTTGATATTGTCGCCGCGATAGCTGGGCAGGGTCACGTCGCCAATGGTCTCGGTCGCCGACGAACGCGGCTTGCCGAACTGGCCCGCGATGCGGCCGACCTTGACGACCGGCTTGCCGCCGGCAAAGGTCAGGATGACCGCCATCTGCAGGATCAGGCGGAAGGTGTCGCGGATATTGTCCGCCGAGAATTCCTTGAAGCTTTCAGCGCAGTCGCCGCCTTGCAGCAGAAACGCCTCGCCCTTGGCGACCTTGCCGAGCGCCGAGGTCAGGCGGCGCGCTTCACCGGCAAAGACCAGCGGCGGCAGTTGCGCCAGCTCGGCTTCGGCGGCGCTCAAAGCCTGCGCGTCGGGGTAATCGTTCGGCATATGCAGGGCCGGCAATTGGCGCCAGTCCTTGGGGGTCCACATCTTTTTCATCTGACTATCTATATTCACGCCCGGCTGCGGCTCAACCGGAAAAGCCGACGCCTTA
>DATMTF010000189.1:0-13016 GCA_035565015.1 Asticcacaulis sp.
TTCCTGCTGGCTTCGGCGCTGATCGTGCCGCTGGCGCAGCGTTTTAAGGCGTCGGGCGTTCTGGGTTTTCTGCTGGTCGGGGTGCTGATGGGGCCGGACGCGCTGGGGCGGCTCAGCCATCACCTGCCGGGGCTGGACGCCTTTTCGATGATCCGCACTCACGCCGTACACCGGCTGGCGGAGCTGGGCGTAGTGTTTCTGCTGTTCTCCATCGGGCTGGAGCTGACCTTTGAGCGTCTGAAGGCGATGCGGCGGCTGGTGCTGGGGCTGGGCGCGTCGCAGGTCATGCTGTCCTCCGTTGCTCTGGCCATCGTCTTCTTTCTGATGGGCCGCAGCCCGACCGGCGCCATCCTGCTCGGCATGGCGCTGGCCCTGTCCTCGACGGCGGTGATCATTCCGGTGCTGGCCGACCGCAAGGCGCTGAACTCGGCGTCGGGCCGCAGCGTCTTCGCCGTGCTGCTGGCGCAGGACGTGGCCGTGGCGCCGATCATGGTCACCGTCATGATCCTGACGACGGCGCCTGGCAGCCAGGGCGTGGGCGTTCAGGGTCTGCTGGCTTTGATCCCGGCCCTGATCGGCATGGGCGTGCTGATCCTGGCGGGGCGCTGGCTGTTGCGCCCTTTGTTCAACACCGTGGCGCTGTCGGGCAGCCGCGAGCTGTTCATGGCGGCCTGCCTGCTGGTCATCCTTTTGGCCGGACAGGTGGCGACCATGACCGGCATGTCGATGGCGCTGGGCGCCTTTGTGGCGGGCGTGCTGCTGGCCGAAACCGAGTACCGGCGCGAGATCGAGGTGATGATCGAGCCGTTCAAGGGCCTGCTGCTGGGCCTGTTCTTCGTCACGGTCGGGGCAAGGCTCGATTTCGACACGGTGATGGCGCAGCCGGGTCTGGTGCTGGGGCTGGCGGCGGGGCTGATCGCGCTGAAATTCGCGCTCATCTTCCCGCTGGCGCGCGCCTTCGGTCTTTCGACGCCGCGCGCCATCGAGACGGCGGCGGTGCTGGGGCCGGCGGGCGAATTCGCCTATGTCATCATCGACGAGGCGATCAATCGCCACGTCGTGCCCGAAGCCTTCGGCCACGCCGTCATCCTGTCGGCCACCCTGTCTCTGTTCAGCGTGCCGCTGCTGGCCATGCTGTCGGCGCGCGTCGCCGCGCGCTTCGACCGCCAGCGCGACGCGCCGCCGACAGAGGCCCCGGATGTGGTCGGCGACGCCGATCCGGTCATCATTGTCGGCTTTGGCCGCGTCGGCGAACTGGTCGCCGACATGCTAAAGGCGCACGACATCCCCTTCACCGTGGTCGATTTCAACCCGCAGGTCACCAAGCGCGCCCGCGCGCGCGGGCTTGAGGCCTGGTACGGCAACGCCAGCGTGCCGGACTTCCTGACGCGGCTCGGCCTGCAACGCGCCCGCGCCGTCGTGGTGACCGTCTCGAACGCGGGCTTCACCGAAAACGTGGTGCGCACGGTGCGCGGGATGCGCGACGACGTGCATATCATCGCCCGCGCCCGCGACGCCGCGCACGCCCAGACCCTCTACAAACTCGGCGCCACCGATGCTGTGCCGGAGACCATTGAGGCTTCGCTGCAACTGGCGGAAAATACGCTGATCGACCTCGGCGTGCCGATGGGGCTGGTGCTGGCCAGCGTGCATGAACAGCGCGATGTCTTCCGCCGCCAGTTCGGCTCCCGCGACGGCCAGCGCGAAGCTGGCGCCCTGCGCGGACGCCGCCTCGCCACAGGCGCTTAGGGCGGCCTGTATCCAGACACCCGACGGCGCTGGTAGCGCTATCTCGGTTAACAGAAAATTTCTGTTTGGCCCCCTACTCTGCTGCCCAAATCACAAAAAATGGCCGGATTCACGGCCAAAGCGGGATGAAAACGGCTTGGGAGGCAAGGGCCATGCTGTCTAGGTTTGCGCAGTCGATTCAGGGCAAGATCGCTCTGGCGTTCGGCTTTCTGATGCTGGTGTCGCTGGCGACCGGCGCCTTTTCCATCGCCAAGCTGAACGAGGTGTCGAAGATCAGCGTCCGTCTGTCGGACGAGACCGCCGCGGTGTCGGTGCTGGGCGATCTGGCGCGCACCAGCCAGACCTTGAGCGTCGGCTCGCTGCTCGAACACTTCGCACAGGACGAGACCATCCGCCAGACCTATGCGCAACAGGGCGCCGAGGCGCGCGCGGCCTTCGCCAAAAGCTGGAGCCAGTATTCCGACATGGTGTCGGGCGCGACCGAAACCTCCAAGGCCGCGAACTTACGCAAGGCGTGGCAGCATTTTCTGGCCGTTCAGGAGGAGGTCGCCGATCTCGACAAGGCGGGCCTGCACGACGAGGCCGCCGGCGTGCTGATGAACGACCTGCAGCAGGAGGGCGCGCGTTTTTACGCCGCCGTGCGCGACGTGCAGACCTATCGTCAGGGCCAGGCCGAGGCCGCCAAGGCGCAGGCCCGGCGCGTCAACGCCTCGGCGCGCTTCTGGATTCTGGCCGCCATGGGCTCGCTGACCGCCGTATGCGTGCTGACCGGCTGGCTGCTCAGCGTCGGCATTTCGCGTCCGCTGGGTCGGTTGACCGCTGCGATGCTGAAACTGGCGGCGCAGGATATGACCGCCGCCATACCCGACACGCAGCGCAAGGACGAGATCGGCGGCATGGCGCGCTCCTTGCAGGTCTTCCGCGAAAAGATGATTGAGGCCGAAACCTTGCGCGCCGGTCAGGCCGAGGCCGAAACGCAGATGCAGGCGCGCCGCCGCGACGAGATCGCCCGCGTCGCCGACGATTTCGAGACGACCGTGGGCGGCATCGTCACCTTAGTCTCCGCCGCCGCCAGCCAGTTGCAGGGCTCGGCCCAGGCCCTGTCCGCCGCGGCTGAGGAAACCTCCGCCCAGTCCGCCGCCGTCGAAAACGGCGCGCGTCAGGCCGCCGACAATGTCCGTTCGGTCGCCGCCGCCATCGAGGAACTGGCCGCCTCGGCGCGTCAGGTCGGCTCGGACGTGGCGCGCTCCAGCCAGATCAGCAACGCCGCCGTGCAGCAGGCGGGCCGCACCCGCGCGAGCATGGACGCCCTGGGCGAGGACGCGCAGTCGGTCGAGTCGGTCGTCGGCGTGATCAGCGACATCGCCTCGCAGACCAATCTGCTGGCGCTCAACGCCACCATCGAGGCGGCGCGCGCGGGCGATGCGGGCAAGGGCTTTGCGGTCGTCGCCTCCGAGGTCAAGGGTCTGGCCGACCAGACCGCCAAATCGACCACCACCATCAATGTCTCGATCGCGAAAATGCAGGCCTCGACCCAGCAGGCGGCGGGCGAGATTTCCGGCATCGAACAGACCATATCGGAAGTCGACGCCATCGCCGCCGCCATCGCCGGGGCGGTGACGCAGCAGGAGGCGACCACATCCGAGATCGCGCGCAACATCCATGAGGTGTCGCTGAACACCTCAGAGGTCACCAGCAATATCAACGGCGTCACCAACGCCGCGCGCGCATCGAGTCAGGGCGCCATGCAGGTGCTGAGCGCCGCCAGCGATCTGGCGCAGCAATCCGAGGCGCTCAAGGGCGAGGTCGAGCGCTTCTTGTCGCGCGTGCGCGCGGCCTGATCCGGGAGGAGCCGTCATGAGAAAAGTTTTCGCCATCGCCGCCCTGTTGCTGGCCGCGACGCCCTTATGCGCTGAAGCCAAGACCAGGGTCTTCGTTTCGATGGCGCGCGTCGATCCGTTCCTGACGCTGATCCGCAACGCATTGCAGGCGGAGGCGGCGAAAAATCCCGATCTCGACATGACCATCGCGGTCGCCAATGACGATGTCGACACCCAGCTCAGTCAGGTCAAGACGGCGGTCGCCGACCATGCCGACGTGCTGGTCGTGCTGTCCGTCGACGATAATGCGGCCAAACAACTGGCGGCGGTGTCGGCTTCGTCGAAAACCCCGCTCGTCTATCTCAACGTGCTGCCGCCGATCGACCGTTTCTCCGCGCCGACCTCGATCGTGGCCTCGAACGATCTGGTCGCCGGACGGTTGCAGATGCGGCTGCTGGCCGACCGGATCGGCGGTAAGGGCAATGTCGTCATCCTGCGCGGGGCCGACAGCCATCCGGCGGCGCGCGACCGCACGGCGGGCGTCAAGGAAATCCTGGCCCAGCGTCCGGACATTCAGGTGGTCGGCGACGTCTCGTGCAACTGGAAGCGCGAGGACGCCGAGAAACAGGTGACGCAGTGGCTGCAAAACGGCGTGCATATCGACGCCATCGCCGCCAATAATGACGAAATGGCGCTGGGCGCCATCGCCGCGCTGCAAAAGGCCGGCTATCCGGCGGGCAAGGTGGCGGTCGGCGGCGTCGACGGCACGGCGGACGGTCTGGCGGCGATCAAGTCGGGCTATCTGAGCATGTCGCTGTTGCAGAACGCCCGCGAACAGGCCGCCGAGGCCATGGCCGACGTGCGCAAGCTGGCGAATAAGCAGTACGCCCAGCTTTACGACTGGGTGCCGTATGAGATCATCATTCCGTCCAACCTCGCCCGCTTTGAAAGCCAATAAGCTAAATATGTGCGCGGCGACGCAATGAGTCGTCCGGCTTGTCGAACAGATTGCCCGGCAGGGGCGGATTGTCCTTCATCTCCTGCTTGACCGCCGCCATCTCGTCGGCCAGCCTTTCGGCCTCGGCGTCGCTGAGCAACTTTTTCGCCTTCTTCCACACCTCGGTCTCCTCCTCCTTCACGTGGTGGCTGACCGCGTGCTTGAACTCGCCGAAGGTTTCGATCCACGACTCGTCATGGATTTCGAGTGAGCTGAGCTTCATCAGATAATCGCGCGCCTCCTGATGCTCGTCCTCAGCGTGACTCATCTGCTCCTCAAGCGGGCGGGCGCGGCTGGCGCGTTCGACGGCGCGGTAGAAGGTGACCTCCTCGCTGTCGAGATGCAGGATCAGTTCGGTGCGGATGCGGTTGAACAGCTCCATCCGGCGTTTGGCGTCGCGCGTGTCCAGCACCTGCTGCATCAGGTCGGCGACGGCGCGGTGGTCTTTTTCGATATAGCTGTAAATGTCCATGCGGCTCTCCTGCGATCGGATGGTCCCCGCCCGCCGCGATCATGCTCCGGCTTGGAATAAGAATGAAAGCCCGTCCATGCCTTGCGTCATAAGGCTTTTGTAAGCCGATGCGCATCGCGCTTACGGCGCCTTTACTTTGGCGCGCCGCTTTTGCGACCAAGGGCTTATGGTCGGGGTGTTAAGCTTGGCTTTTAAGGATCATTGCACACCGACAGGGGTTCGCCATGATGAAATCACCGATCAAAAGCTTTATAGACGGCTTCAACGAGAAGCAGGCGCCTCAGCCGCATCAGAAGCGCCTGCATGAGGAAAAGAAACTGCGCGACGATCTCGATGAGGACAAGGTCGACGAGATGGTCGACGAGACCTTCCCGGCCAGCGATCCGCCCGCGACCTATTGAGCGGACGCCCGCCCATGATGACGGACGTTCTGATTATCGGCGCCGGACTGGCGGGCTTAAGCGCTGCGCTCGCCTGTCGCGACGCGGGGCTTGACGTTCGCATTCTGGAGGCCGGCGCGGGTCCGGGCGGGCGGGCATTGACCAAACGCATCGGTCCTGGCCTGCCCGCCGATATGGGCGGCCATTGGCTGCATGGCGAAGGCAGCCCGCTGCGCGGCGTAATCGAGCGCTACGGCCTAGAGGCGCGCGCCGACGAGGGTGCGTTCTATATCAGCGAGAACGGGGGCTTGCGTCAAAGCGACGAGGACTGGCTGGCGCGCGCCATCGACGACGATCTGGCGCGCCGCATTCGGCTGGGCGATGCGCCGGATGTCCCCCTGCCCGACCTGGCCCGCGACGAATACAGCCGCGTCTGGCTGGAGGATTTCGGCTATCTGTGGAACGGACTGGAGCCGCCGCTGCGCCCGTCGGCGCGCGAATTCCTGACCGATGAAAATACGCCCGGCGGGTTGCAGCTTACCAAAGGCGTCGGCGCCCTGATCGAAGCGCTGGCCAGCGATGTCGGCCATGCGCGCATACGCTGCAACACCGCCGTAACCCACATCGTCTCGATCAGCGACAGCGTGTGCGCGCGCGCTTCGGACGGCTCCACCTGGCTGGCGCGGCGGGCCATCTTCACCGGCTCGCTGGGCGTTCTGACCTCCGACATGATCCGGTTCGACCCGCCCCTGTCCGACGCGACGCGCGCGCAGCTTGACGGGCTGGTCATGGGCGAGATGAACAAGATCATCATCGCCGTCGATCCCGCTTTTTTCCGCCAGCGCCGCATCGCGCCCGACACCGCCTATGAGTTGCTTGACGCGCGCCCGCCGCACTTCTGCCATGTCCACAGCGGCGGCCTGCCGCTGATCCAGCTCTATGCCTGCGGCCAGCGCGCGCGCCAGATCGAACGCTTAAGCGCCGAGCAGGCGACCGGCTATGTCAGCGCCCTGTTGCGCCATGTCCCGGCGCTGGCGGGCTTCGAGGCGCATATGCAGGGTTCGCCGCTGATCTCGACCTGGTCGAGCAACCTGTTCACCCAAGGCGCCTATTCGGCCCTGCTGCCCGGTCATAAGAGATCCGGTCCGCGCGTCGAAGGCCCCATCGTCCTGTGCGGCGAAGCTTTCGACGAGCGCTTCCCGGCTTCGCTGGCCGGGGCGTGGCGGTCGGGTCAGGCCGCCGCGCGCAGCCTGGGCGACACCGGTCTTTACATGCGTCAGACGGCGGCGGTGTAAGATGGCGCTGCGACCTTACTGGAGCGGCCATATCCGCCTGTCCCTCGTCTCGCTGCCGGTCAATATCTATGCGGCGCTCAACCGGTCGCGGACCATCGCCTTTCATGAAATCTACAAACCGACCGGCGAGCGCGTGCATCACCAACTTGTGGCGGGCGACAAGGATGTCGAGCGTGACGACATCGTCAAGGGCTATGAGGTCGAAAAGGGCGAATACGTGCTGATCGACCCGGATGAGATCAAGGACTTGCGCATTCCGTCCTCCGACACGCTCGACATCGCCGAATTCGTCGACGCCGCCGCCATCGACGCCGTCTATTTCGAGAGCCCCTACTATGTCGCCCCGGCGGCGCGTTCGGATCAGGCGACCTTCGCCGTCATGCGCGACGCCATGCGCGACACCGGCAAGTTCGGCGTCGGGCAACTGGCCATCGGCGGGCGCGAACGCCTGTGCTGTCTGCGGCCGTGCGGCGCGGGCATGATGATCGAGACTTTGCGCTATGAGGACGAGATCAGAGCCTGCGATCCCTATTTCGACTCCATTCGCGACAAGCGCCCCAATGCCGATGAGCTGGATCTGGCCAAGGAGCTGATCAAGCGGCGCACGGCGAAATTCGACGCAGGCAAGTTCCACGACCATTATCGCGAAGCCTTGCAGGAACTGATCGACGCGCGCATCGAGCATCGCCAACCCAAGCCCGTCGAGGCGGAATGGCCCAGCGCCAAGGTGGTCAATCTGATGGATGCGCTGCGCGAAAGCCTGAAGGCCAGCGAAACCCAACCCGCGCCGAAGAAGAAAACGACCCGCAAGAAGGCAAGCTAAATCATGGATCAACTGGACGCCTATAACCGCAAGCGCGATTTCAGCCGCACGCAGGAGCCGTCCGGCAGGACCGGCAAGGCCGGGACGTTTCAGTACCTGATCCAGAAACACGACGCGACGCGGTTGCACTACGATTTCCGTCTCGAACTGGACGGCGTATTGAAGTCGTGGGCGGTGACGAAGGGGCCGAGCCTCGATCCCGCCGACAAGCGGCTGGCGGTCGAGGTCGAGGACCACCCGGTCGCCTATGGCGGTTTCGAGGGCACGATTCCGAAGGGCCAGTACGGCGGCGGCACGGTCATGTTGTGGGACCGCGGCGCCTGGGAGCCGATCGGCGATCCGCACGAAGGCCTTAAAAAAGGCGATCTGAAATTCCGCCTGCACGGCGAACGGCTGCAGGGCGAATGGGTGCTGGTGCGGATGAAGCCGCGCGGGAAGGACAGGGAACGCGGGCGCAACAACTGGCTGCTGATCAAGCATCATGACGGCTATGCGCGCGAAGGCGATCACGACGCCCTTTTGGCCGACAACGCCGTCTCGATCGCCACTGGACGCGATATGAACGCCATCGCCGCCGGGAACAAGGTGTGGAACAGCGAACCGAAAAAGACGGCCAAGGCCAAAACGGCTTCGCGCACGGCGCAAAATAAGACGGCGCCTGAATTTGTCGAGCCAGAGCTGGCCACCCTGACCGACGCGATGCCGCAAGGGGAGGACTGGGTGCATGAGATCAAATTCGACGGCTACCGTACCCTGGCCTTGATCGCGGACGGACAGGCGCGCATGCTGACGCGCTCCGGGCTGGACTGGACGGCGAAGTTTCAGGCCCTGGCCGACAGGCTAGGCGCGCTTGTCGTCACGGACGCCATCCTTGACGGCGAGATCGTCGCGGTCGATCGGAACGGCGCCACACGCTTCAAATTGCTGCAGGAAAGATTGCGGGATAAACGCAGCGAAGACCTGCAATATTATGTCTTCGACCTGTTGCGGCTGAACGGCGAAGACCTGCGCAAAACGCCGCTGATCGAGCGAAAACGAAAGCTCAAGGCCCTGTTGGACGGTTACGACTTCGAGGACCGCATCATCTATTCCGAGCATTTCGAGGCCGATAAGAGCTTTCTCGGCAAGGTGTGCGGCATGGGCTTCGAGGGACTGGTCTCCAAGCGCAAATCGTCGCTCTATCGCGGCGGGCGCAACAAGGCGTGGCTGAAGACCAAATGCCACAAGCGGCAGGAATTCGTCATCGGCGGCTTTCGCGAACCGACCCACGCCGAACGCGGCGTCGGCGCGCTGCTGCTTGGCTATTATGACGGCGAACGCTTCGTCTATGCGGGCAAGGTCGGCACGGGCTTCGATGCGGAAGCCTCGCAAATGCTGCGCAACAAACTCGACGCGATGACGCAGCATGAGCCTGCCTATGCCGAGCTTCCGGCGGACGCGAAGCGCGGCGCGATCTGGGTCAGGCCGGAGCTGGTCTGCGAGGTCGAGTTCACCGAATGGACGCCGGACGGGCGGCTGCGGCATCCGTCCTATCAGGGCTTGCGCGAAGATAAACCTGCGCGCAGCATAGGCCGCGAACAGGTCACGCCGGAGGCTCAGGCCGTGCAGCAGGATACGCCCAAACCGTCGCGCCGCAGCAGCAAGGCTTTCGAGATCGGCGGGGTCAAGATCAGCCATCCCGACCGCGTGCTGTGGCCCGATGACGGCTTCACCAAGCAGCAGATGGCGCAATATTACGCCGCCATCGCCGGGCATATCCTGCCGCACGTCGTCGAGCGTCCGCTGTCCATGGTGCGCTGCCCGGACGGCATTGGCGGCCAGTGTTTCTTCCAGCGCCACATCGCGCATGACATGCCGCACCTTTACGACACCGGCGTGCCGGTCAAGGGACGCGACGAGGACTATATGATGATCCGAGATGCGGCGGGGCTGCTGACGCTGGCGCAATGGGGCGTGATCGAGCTGCATCCGTGGGGGTGCCGCGCCGACCGGCCCGACCGGCCCGACCGCATCGTGATGGATTTCGACCCCGACCCGGACCTGCCCTGGGCCAAGGTCGCGACGGCGGCGCGCGAAGGGCGTCAGAGGCTGGCCGATCTGGGCCTGAAAAGCTGGCTCAAAACTACGGGCGGCAAGGGGCTGCACGTCGTGGTTCCATTACAGCGCCGCCATGACTGGCCCACCGTCAAGGCGTTCGCGCGCGCCCTGGCCGAAGCGATGGAGGCCGGAAATCGCGACCTTTATGTCGCCCATGCGCGCAAGGTCGACCGCAAGGGCCGCATTTTCGTCGATTATTTGCGTAACGACCTGACCGCGACGGCGGTGGCGGCCTATTCTTTGCGCGCGCGGCCCGGCGCGCCGGTCGCCATGCCGCTGGATTGGGATGACTTGACGGACGATCTCAGCCCGCGCGACTTCAATCTCGCGACGGTTCCGGATTTGCTGGCCAGGCGCAAAACCGATCCTTGGGCCGATCTGTGGGACGCGCCGCAAAACCTCAGCGCCGAGGCGTTGAAGACCATGGGCGTTACGTGATCAGGTCAGCTCCGGATGGCGCGCCTTGACGCGGGTAATGACGCGGCTGATCGTGCCGCCCTGAATCAGCACGGCGAACAGCACCACCACATAGGTCGCCGCCAGCAGCACCGAACGCGCCTCGTTCTGGCTGATCGACAGGGCCAGCGCCACCGATATGCCGCCGCGCAAGCCGCCCCAGACCAGGGTCGGCATGGCCAGCGGCCCCAGCTTGATGATCGGACGCAGGGTCAGCATCGGCGCCCCGACCGAGATGAAGCGCGCCAGCAGCACCAGCGGAATCGCCGCCGCGCCGAGCAGGATCAGCTTGCCGCCCTGCGCCACGGCGACAAATTCCAGTCCGATCAGCAGGAACAGCACGGCGTTGAGGATTTCGTCGATCAGCGACCAGAACTTCATCACATGGTCGCGCGTCGTGTCGCTCATCGCCTGCGCCGCGGCGGCGTTGCCGATGATCAGCCCCGCCACCGCCATGGCGACCGGACCCGACACGCCGATATGCTGCGCCAGGCTGTAGCCGCCCATGACCACCGCCAGCGAAATCATCGCCTCGACATTGTAGTCGTCGATCGACCGCATCAGGGCGTAGGCGATCCACCCCGCCGCCAGCCCCAGCAGCACGCCGCCGCCCGCTTCGCGCACGAAATCCCAGACGGCATGCGCGATGGTGAAATTTTCGCCGCCTGAGGCGATGCTGAGGGCGATGCCGAACACCACGACGCCGACTCCGTCATTGAACAGGCTTTCGCCCGCCACGGTCGCCGACAGTGTGCGCGGCACGTGCGCGGCCTTCAGCACCGCCATGACCGCCACCGGGTCGGTCGGGCTGATCAGGGCGCCGAAGACGAAACACCAGGTCAGGGGCGCATGCAGGCCAAACAGGGGCGCCATGTAATAAAAGCCGATTCCGACAATCGCCGTCGAGATCAGCACGCCGAGCGTCGAGAGCGCCAGGATCGGCCAGCGCCCGTTGCGCATATCGCTCCAGTCGACGTGCAGGGCGCCTGCGAACAGCAGGAAGGACAGCATGCCGTTCATCAGGGTCGCCTGAAAATCGACGCCCTTCAAAAAGTCGGCCAGCATGTCGGACAGGCGCACCCCCGGCAGCAGATAGTCGATGCCGATCACCGCCAACGAGGCCAGCGCGCCCATAAAGGTCAGTCCGACCGAGGCGGGCAGGCGCAGGAAACGATGATTGATATAGCCAAGCCCCGCCGCCAGCACGATCAGGATCGCCGCCGCTTCAAAAGGTCCGATCAGGGCTGTGGTCATGACGCGCCTCCTCCACTCCTGTTTTAGGCAAGGCGGCGCGCTGTCTCAACCAAAACCGGTCAGGCCGGTGACGATTTACGGCAGCTTGTCGAGCTTGATCAGCACGATGTCATTGGCGCGCATCGGCACGCTGTAGCTGATCTTTCCATCGGGGCCGACCAGCAGGGTCGCGACCTTTTCGGGCATGTCGCGCGTCTCGTCCTGCAATTTGGCGATCTGTTCGGCGTTCAGGTCTTTCGGCAGCCCCCAGTCGATATAGGTCGAATAGGCGTCGTTGGCGCGGTAGCCGGTGCGGAAGACGGTGACGATATAGCGGCCCGGCGCGACATGCGACAGGTTGAGCGCGACCGGCAGGACATTGTGCGTCGGCATGTCCTTCGTGTAGGTCGGGCGGTTGCTCTTGTCCTGAACCGGCTGCTCGAAGTCGAAGATCAGCGCCTGAATATCGTCGCCGTCGCGCGTCACCCATGACTGGGCATCGCCGTCCTTCAGTGCGACCGGGCCGAGTTCGTTGAGATATTTGTAGGCAAACCAGGCGGGCTTGCGCACGCCGTCGCGGTTCATCAGGCCAAAACCGCCCTGAAAGGAGGCCGTCGGCGGGCCGGGCTCCTCGAACAGGTCCGAATAGGTCCAGTAGCTCATGCCCTGCAGCAGGCCCTCTGACTTTTTCAGCTTGCTGAGGATATAGGGCGCGGAAATGTAAGAATCGTGTACCGGGTCGCGCGGCGTGTAGCTGGTGCTCCATTCGGTGAAATAGAGCGGCAGCTTCGGGAACGGCGAGGCGGAAATCTCGCTGCGCACCTTGCGCACATCGCCGACAATCGCGTCCGGCGACGGCGACAGCTTGGTATCCGACTGGCCGTTCTCATCGAGGAAGCCGCCATCGACGCCATAGGTGTGGGTGGTGATGAAATCGATGGGCGCGCCCGACGCCTTCACATGATTGAGAAATTCCGGCGCCCAGGCCGCGCCCGCCGTCGCCGGACCGCCGACGCGAAGCTCAGGATCGACCTTTTTCAGAGTCTGGGACGTCAGGTCGTAGAGTTTAAAGTAAGCGTCCTGATCGGCGCCCTCCCAGAAGCCGGACAGGTTCGGTTCATTCCACACCTCGAAATACCAGGTGCGCACCTCGTCCTTGCCGTAACGGTCTTCAAGATGGCGCGCGAAGGCGTCCACCAGACCGGCCCACAGCTCCGGCTTGGGATGCGAGGTATTGCCCTTCCAGTAAAAGATCGAATTGTCCGAGGTTTTCATCGCTTCGGGCGTAAAGCCCAGTTCGACGAACGGCTTGATCCCCATGCTCAGAAGCTGATCGTACAGGCCGTCGATCTTGGTCCAGTCATAGACCGGCTTGCCATCCACGATCTTGTACGTCCCCAGTACGTCATGGAAGATGCCGTGAAAGCGGATGTAGCGGAAGCCAAGCTCGCTTTCCGCCGTGCGCAACTGCGCAAGGCTGTCGGGCCGGTACAGCGTGCCCGGATAGTCCGAGCCGACGCTAAGGTCGTAGAAACGATCCAGCGGACCGCTGGCGGCGTTCATATCGACGGCGATGTGGCGCGCCTGATCCTGCGCAAAGGCATGGGTGGAGAGCGCCAGAAGGCTGGCGGCGAGCGTGACGGCTTTCAACATCGGGCGTTTCCTGTTTGTACGGTCAGGTTTTGTCCGACCAT
>DATMTF010000190.1:0-7725 GCA_035565015.1 Asticcacaulis sp.
AATTTAATGATGACGTCCGCCCTGAGGGGACGCAAAACAAAGAGGAAACCCATGTTTTTCGGTAGGCGCAAGTTCCTGTTATCGACGGCGGCGATCGCCGTTACGTGCTCGGCATGCGGCGGCGGCAGTGGCGGCGGATCCTCGTCAGGAGGCGGCGGCGGAACGTCTTCGTCATCTTCGTCCTCATCTTCATCTTCATCTTCGTCGTCCTCGTCCTCATCATCATCGGCGGGACTCTACCCCAGCTATAATACGAACCCCATTGCCGCAGACTCGACCGGCATGACCAGCACGGCGGCGCAACTGTCAGCCAAGATCAAGCTGGCCATCAATATCGGCAACACGCTTGAGGCCACGCCCGGCGGCGAAACGGGCTGGGGCAATCCGACGATTACCCAGGATCTGGTCAATACCTATAAGTCGCTGGGTTTTGACGGCATCCGCCTGCCCTGCTCATGGGATCAGTACGCCAATCAGACCACGGCCGAGATTTCGGCGTCCTGGCTGGACCGCGTCAAGACGGTCGTTCAATACTGCATGAACGCCGGTCTTTATACCGTTCTCAATATCCATTGGGACGACGGCTGGCTGGAAAGTCACGTCGACGCCGCCGATAAGAACGCCGTCAGCGCCAAGCAGAAAGCGTTCTGGGAGCAGATCGCCACCCACCTGCGCGACTTCGACGAACGCCTGATGTTCGCCAGCGCCAACGAACCGAACGCCGATAAGGCGGATACGGCGGACATACTGCTCAGCTACCACCAGACCTTTATCGACGCCGTGCGCGCGACCGGCGGCCGCAACGCCTATCGCACCCTGATCGTACAGGCGCCGCAGACCAGCATCGACAACGCAATAACCCTGTGGACGCATCTGCCCACGGACACGGCGACGAACCGGATGATGCTGGAAGTCCATTATTACGACCCGTCGCAGTTCACCATCATCACCTCCGACCAATCCTGGGGCAAGATGTTCTACTACTGGGGCAAGGACAACCATTCCACCCTTGAGCCGGACCGCAACGCCACCTGGGGCGAAGAGGACTGGGTCGATCAGCAAATGCAGAAGCTCAAAACGAACTTTGTCGACAAGGGCGTGCCGGTCATTGTCGGCGAATTCGGCGCCTATCGCAAAAAGGGCCCTCTGGACGTCGCCAAGCACGATGCATCCGTGGTCTTCTGGAACAAATATGTCGCCCAGCAGGCGCTCGCCAATGGCGCATCGCCCTTCTACTGGGATACCGGCGGTCTGGTCGACCGCAGAACCTATGCGGTGACGGACCAGGATGTTCTAGACGCCCTGTTGACGGCGACCGGCAAGAAATAAGCGCTTAAAACGCCGGTCGGAAATCTTCAGACCGGCGTTTTGACGTCCCACCGTCCTTTATGGATTATATTTGGCGAGAAACGCCGTGAGCGATTGCAGGACCGCCAGACGCGCCGCTTCGGTGTCGGGCGTATGGCCCGCGCCCTTCAGCTCGACATAATCAACCGGCTTGCCCGCAGCCTGCAAGGCGTCGTTCAGTTTGCGGCTTTGCGAGTCGGGGACCAGACTGTCGCCGGACTGATGCATCAGCAGAACCGGCGCGCGCACTTGCGCTGCGTCGATAGCAGGCCGGTCGGCGCCGACAAACAGCTTGAGCTTGCGCAGGCTGTAGGCCGCGTCTTCAAAGGTTCGCGGCCATTGCGCCGAAGGCGTCAGGCTGGCGAAGGCGTCCGGATCGGGCGAGGGCGTACGCGCCTCCCGCCACGCCAGATAGCTGGCCGTGTCGGTCACGCCGTCGATCGAGGCCGCGCAGCGCAGCGCACCGTTTTCCGCCGCTTTCAGAGCGGCGTACCCGCCAAAGCCGACGCCGATCATGCAGACGCGCGTCGGATCGGCCAGCCCCTGGCGCACGACCTCAGCCACGCCGGCGTCGATATCCGACAGGATCTTGCCGTCCCACTGACCATAGCCCGCCGATAGAAAATCGGCGCCATAGCCTTCCGACCCGCGATAATTGGGCTGCAGGACCAGATAGCCGCGCGAGGCCAGGGCCTGAGCCAGCCAGTCAAAGCCGATCCGGTCCATCCCCTGCGGGCCGTCGTGCGGCAGGACGACCAGAGGCAGATTCTTCCCCGCCGGTTTGGGCGGCAAGGTCAGGACGGCGTCGATGCTGGCTCCATCCTTCGCCGCATAGGACAGGATTTCCTGCGAGGCGATCCACGGCGTCGGGATCAGCGGATAGTCCTCGCCGATCGTATCGACCTGGCGGTCCTGGTAGTCGAGACGATAATAGGAGCCGGTGTCCTCGCCGCCCGTGACGCGGATCAGGGCCTTGCTTTCGTCATCGGAAACCGACAGAATCTCGGCCGTCTGCCCGGACGTCGCCGAGGCGGCCCTGTCATAGAGGTTGCGAAGGCCGGGATCGGCGATCTCGTAATGCGGCTCCTGCGCCGTGTAGGCGAAGCCCGCCAGACGCCCGGTCTGCGGGCTGAAAACGGGACGCGCCTGACTGGCCTCGCCCGTCTCAAGCGGACTGCTGAGTTCACCCGACGCCTTCAGGCTGTAATAATGAAAGCGCCGCGCCGCGCCCTTGCGATCCGCGCCGTGCGTGTCCGTGTCCAGTATGACAATCGAACCGCCATCGCCCGACACGCCGATCAGATAGGGCGCAAACGTCGTGTCGTCCGCAACAATGGGGCGAGACAGGACGGTTTTCCACCGGCCCTGATCGCGCATCTCGATGCGGAAGGCGCGGTTGCGAAAATCATAGACCGAACGCGCCACAAGGCTTCCGTCGGAATCGAACAGCCAGTCATCGACATAGTGATTTTCGCGCTCGATATCGCCGCCATGATCGTCGACCAGGCGCGCATCGCCGGTTTCGGGATCGACCTTCCACAGATAGGCGCGCTGGGCGGGCTGATTGCCGACGCTTTGCGCGCGCACTTCAAGGAAACCGCCCATCAGGCGCGGCTTGCCGTCGATCGTGACGCGGCTCGGCAGGCCCAGCGGCATGCTGGGCGCGTCGCCGATATGAAAGCCGATCGGCGCCGCCTTGCCGGTGAGGACATTGAGAGAGGTGATGGCGTTTTCGACGCGCACGCCGAAATAGGCGCAAGCCGGTGGCTGTATGGAGTCCAGCAACTGCTGCATCTGCGCCTGAAGCGCGGTCGCGTCGGCGCTGCCCGCCTTGACGCTGTCCGGCAGAGGCAGGTCTCTGGCGCTGTTGCTCATACCCGGCGCCGATGGCGCGTTTTCGCAGGTGCCGCGCAGGGCCATGCGCGAATCCGAGATCAGGACATGCGCATCGTCGGCCCAGCTCAACGCGCTGGCCGAACCGCCCTTCAGGGTGAAGATCTGATGGCTCTTATCTGAAAAATTGTAAGCGCCGAGAACGCGGATATCGCCGATCCGGGTCATAAAGGCCACCCGGTCGCCATCGGGCGACATCGCGACCTCCTCCAGATGCGGCATTTTTGCGTACAACTCAAGCGAAGGCGGCGCATCTGTCGGCTTGACGCGTTTTTCCCCCCGCACCACGACTTCGGTCGGCTTTTGCGTCTCGGCGAAAACCGGGGCCGATAAGGTCGTCAGTCCCGCCGATGCAAGAAGAATCGCTTTGAAGATACGCATTATCTATCCTGTGAAAATATGCGCATCTGAACTCAGGCGCGACGTTGAAGGGGTTGAAAGCCGGACCGAAACACCTGTTCTACAAGATCGCGGTGCCGTGGCAAGATGGTCAGGGCCTTGTCGCCCTGCCGCCGTATGGCGTCAAACTGCGAACGGGCCTCGTCAAAATAGCGGAAAAGCCCGCGCTGGGCCGTGAGGTCGGTCTGAAAGCCCATGCCGTAGAGTACATATTGCCAGTTTGCGTCGGTGAAGATGTCGTAATTTGGGTCCATATCGAGGAAGGACGGCGGTCGAAAACGCCACCGCTCCAGCTTGTCCTGCAAGCTGTCGGGAATGGTTTCCGGCCTGACATTGTCGCGCCAGAAATCGGTGTCTGCGCGCTGCGTCAGGCAGTAATGCAGCTTGATAAAGTCGATGACCTGGCTGTAGCGCCGCGCCATGAAGCTGTTGAATTGCCGGGCGCTGACCTCATAATCGCCGCCCCAGGGAAACAGATTGGACAGGATCAGGGCCGCGATTTCCGCAAAGCCGATGCCCGTGGCTTCCAGGGGTTCGATAAACCCCGCCGACAGACCGATGGCGACGCAGTTCTTCACCCATTGCGTCCGGCGATAACCGGCCTCGAAGTCGAGAAACCGCGCTTCGCAACCTTGTCCGGCGGCGCCGGCATAGCGACGCAACGTCTCTTCGGCGCGCGCGTCGGAGCAATGGTCATTTGAGTAAACATAGCCCAGACCGCGCCGCGACTTAAGGCCGATATCCCAGATCCAGCCACATTCTTGCGCCGTGGAGATGGTCTGCGACTCCAGCGGGCCGCCGGGCTGTTCATAGGGCGCCTGAAGGGTCACGGCGCGGTTGGCGAAGATATGCGCGCGCTCGGAATGAAACGGAACGCCGAGCGTCTTGCCGATCAACTGCGCCCGAAAGCCGGTGCAGTCGATATAGAGGTCGGCGCTGAGATGGCCATTGGCGCGCGTCCTGAGGCTCTGGATCGCGCCGTCCTCGCCCAGTATGACCTGCTCGACCCGATCTTCAAGATGCGTGACCCCCAAGGACACCGCCTTGCGCCGCAAAAGGCGCGACAGCTCCACGGCGTCGAAGTGATAGGCGTAACTCAGAGGCCCGTCATGACCGGCATGGCTGATCAGCTTGGGCGCGCGCCGGTCGTCGGCGACGCGCTGCTGGACCGTGCTGACGCTCGCCCAACTCGCATCGCCCGCAACGCCGCACAGCCAGTACGGCAGCAGGTCGAAATCGGAATGCTGCGCCGGAATCTGAAAGGGGTGGAAATAGGCGTCCTGTCCGCTGCTGTCCGCCGCGCCGCGCCAATTGACGAAACGGATGCCCAGTTTGAATGTCGCGCTCGCTTCGCGGACCAGATCGTCCTCGCTCAGACCGATGCGACTGAATGTCTTGCGTATACTGGGAAATGTCCCCTCGCCGACGCCGATCACGCCTATGTCGGGCGCCTCGATGAGGGTGATGTCAAGGCCTTGCGGCAGCCCGTCGCTAAGCACCTTCGCCAGGTAGGCCGCACTTATCCATCCCGCCGCGCCCCCGCCGACAATGATCAGTTTTTTGCGCATCAACAAGGCTCCCGTACGCAAAGCGTATCGTAAATTCCGGATAGTCTGCGCTGCTCAGGGCGCCATGCAGTACTGGTCGATGAAATCCTGATGCGAAGCGACCGCCTGCGCCGAGCGCACGATCTCCTCGCGGCGCATGTCCATACCCTTGCGGATCTGCTCCAAAGGATAGAAATCTGCCGCTACGGCGTAGCGCTCTGGAATGACGCCGTTGCCCAGCAGGATCGCGAGCCAACTCGGCTCCATATAGGATTCGAGATCACCCAGTGCGATCTGCCCGCTGGCTTTCCAGACCTCAAGCTTGTGCCGAAGGCTGTCAGGTATTTCGATGTCACGGCACGCCGCCCACAATGGCTCGGGCCGGCGTGACAGGTAATAGTGCGCAATGATGAAGTCGCGTATGCGCTCCAGCTCGGTGGTGGTTATCCGGTTATATTCGTCGCGCAGAACGGGGTCGATGGTCCTCTGTGGGAAGAGTCGCAGCAACTTCAACACCCCCATGACGATCAACTGCAGTCCGGTTGACTCCAGCGGTTCGAGAAAGCAGGAGGCGAAACCGATCCCTATACAATTGCGGTTCCAGAACAGCTTGCGATGCCCGGATGTAAAGCGGAACAGCCGTGGTTCGGCCAGCCGTTCGCCGTCGAGATTTCCCAGCAAAGCGTCGCGCGCCGCGTCGTCGCTCCAGAGATCCGAATTATAGACCATGCCGTTGCCATTGCGATGTTGCAGCGGAATCGTCCAGCGCCAGCCCCCGGCGTGGGCTGTGCATCGCGTGAACGGCATGGGCGCGCCGGTGCGTTTCGATGGGGCCGCTATGGCGCTGTTGCAAAGCAACCAGCGCGACCAGTCGACAAATGGCGTTTCCAGCGCCTTGCCCAGCAATTCAGACGCAAAACCCGTGCAATCCAGGAACAGGTCGCCGGAAACCTTAGCGCCATCGGCAAGATGGATGGCGGTAATATCGCCGGAAGCGCCGTCCAGATCGAAGTGCGTCATCTTGCCTTCGATATGCTGCACCCCCATACCAATCGCTACGTCCCGCAGATAGCGGGCGTACAATGCGGCGTCGAAATGATAGGCATGGTGATAGCGCGAATTCTGCGGATCGCTGGGCTCAAAATTGTTGTTCTGCGCGACGGCGTAGGCGAACGAGTAGTCATCTATCGGACGCTCATCGCCGGCTTGCCGCAATCTCAGCCAGTAGTGGTGGGTCGATACATTGTCCACCTGGTGGCCATAGTCGCTGAACGCATGAAAATGCCGGTTTCCGACAACGCCCCAGTCGCAAAACTCAATACCCAGCTTGAACGTGCCCTGAGTGTTGCGAATAAAGTCATATTCGTCAATACCGAGCAGAGTGTTGAGGTGCGCCAGCACCGGGACTGTCGCCTCCCCGACGCCGATGATGCCGATGGCCTCGGATTCAACCAGGGTGATGCGAATCTGACGGCGATCCGTCCTTCTGGCCAGCAGCGCGGCCGCAATCCACCCCGCCGCGCCGCCGCCCAGTATGACGACTTCCTGTTGCTGTACGCTCTTCATAAACATACCTCGCCATGAACGCACCCTTCGCCATGTCTGGCGAAGGGGTTTCAGGTCTTTGCGGTTTGGTGTCGGTCAAGCCGCCTGTCCCATGCTTTTGATACGCGACGGGATAACCAGACAACAAGACCGTATCTGAAAAAAGGAAGGGCGCTTCCAGATGAAGCGCCCTTCCCCGTTCAGACCGTTAGAAGCGCGCCCGCAAGGTGACGTCGTAGCGCTGATCGCTGACATTATAGTCGTACGGCTCGAACACGCCAGGCACTGGCTCCTGAAGCGTTCTCGACTTCGTGTTGAGAAGGTTGTTCGCGCTGAAGGAAACGGAAATCCTGTCGCTCACCCGATAGTCGAAGCCCATATCCAGGTAACCCGCCGCAGCCGTGTAGGCAGGGACCATGTTGTACACCGGATAGGAATGGGCGCTGTCAAAATTGGTCGGGCTGGTGTTGAGGATGTAGGGGTTGCCGCCGCTTGTCGCATAGGACAGCGGATTGACATTGGTCGACAGCAGCGCCTTGTCGCGCCAGTTGTACGCCAGACGGATATTGACCCTGCTGTAGCTGTACATCAACTGAATGTTGTAGGCCCACTTGGACAACCCGGCAAAGGGGAGTTTGGGGTAGGTCTGCGGCACCGTGCCGTCCGGGTTGAGGCCCGGCAGGGAGCCATTTGCCGGAGGGGGGGTCAACACGCTGTTGGCCTGCTGGGCGGGGTTTCGGCTGTCGATATAGGTCAGGTTGCCATCAACGCCAAACCCGCGGAGCCAGCCCGGGAGCTGATCGAAGAAGGTGCGGCCGCCGATTTCAAAGCCCTTGATAGTGGCCTTCTGCTCCGACGATTTGTTTTGCAGATAGAGCCACGGAACATCGAGTGTTGTCGGCGTCACATTGGGATTCGTCTCGTTCCCGTTGGAGTCCGGCATCGGCGCCGCGCCATTGGGATACGCCAGCGCCGGAATGGGCAGATTGTTCTG
>DATMTF010000191.1:0-3609 GCA_035565015.1 Asticcacaulis sp.
ATAAACCGCGCATGTCGAATTTGAATACCCGGTCCGCGTCATTACAAGACGCTGATTCCGAAGAGGAAACAGACGAGACGAGCGCCAGCGTCCCGGCGCGTGACGACCGGTCGGAAGACTCATCGGAAGCCTCATCGGAAGCCTTGAACGAGCGCACCTTCCATCGCGGCCGGCTGCTGCGCAAGCTGCACGCCTTCTTCGACGACAATGGCCCGCTGGCGGCGATGTTCGCCGTAGTATTCGTCAATCTCGTCGGCTTCGGCATCGTGGTGCCGCTGATCCCGTTCTTCGCCCAGAGCCTGCACGCGCAGGCGTGGCAGGTGACGTGGATGTTCACCGCCTACAGTCTGGGTCAGTTCTTCGCCGAACCTTTCTGCGGCCGGTTGTCCGACCGCATCGGGCGCAAGCCGATCCTGATGATCACCACCGGCCTGTCGGTGATCTTCTACGTCCTGCTGGCTTTTTCGCCGAACATCTGGGCGGCGATTCTGGTGCGTTTTCTGTGCGGGCTGGCGTCGGGCAATATTTCGACCATTCAGGGCTATGTGTCGGATTTTTCCAAGCCGGAACAGCGCGCCAGCCGCATGAGCCTGATCGGCGCCGCCTTTTCGCTCGGCTTCATTATCGGTCCGGTGATCGGCGGGCTGCTGACGCATGAGCATTTCGGCGGCAACGCCTTCCGCCTGCCCCTGTTCGCGGCGGCGGGGCTGTCGGCGCTGGCGACGCTGGGCGTGATTCTGTTCGTGCGCGAAAGCCGCCAGCGCACCCAGCACAGCGCGCCGCCCGACAACCTGCTGAAAACCGCGCAGGAGGCGCTGAAAAGCCGCGTCATCGTCCGCGTGATTCTGGCCACCCTGTGCTATATGATGGCCTTCGCCGGTCTGGAGGCGACCTTCGGCCTGTGGGTCGAGGTGCGTTACAACTGGCATGCGGCGCAGATCGGCGCGGTCTTCCTGTTTATCGGCGCCACCGCCGCCATCATGCAGATGGTGGTCATGCGCCCGCTGGTGCGGCGCTGGGGCGAGTCCAAGGTGCTGGCCGCCGGTCTGTTCGTCTTTGGCGTCAGCTTCATCTTTCAGAGCGTCAATCATGTGTCGTGGCTGATCGTGCCGTTATTGATGCTTGGCACGGCTGGGCAGGCGGTGATCTTCGCCACCATCTGCGCGATCATCTCGATGGCCACCCCGCCGGAGCGTCAAGGCGCCATGCTGGGCCTGAACATGTCCACCGGCGCCGTGGCGCGCATAGTCGGCCCGATGGTGGCCGGTTTCCTGTTTTCCCAGTTCGGCCCCGAAGCGCCCCTGTGGCTGGACGCGGCCATGGCGATTCCGGCGGCGCTGCTGGCGCTGCAGGTCGGCAAGGTGCAGAAGCGATGAGTCCAACCTCTTCCTCCCTCCAGATAGATGATTTCGAGACGAACTGGCGCCGCTTCCATCCGGGGCGGTTTCCGCTCGGCCACATGCTGCGCCACGCCGACAACTGGAACGGGACGCGTTTTCACCTCCTGCCCGACAACCGCGCCGCCGTCGCCAGTCGCGCCGAATTCCGCGCGCTGATCGAACGCTACAACACGATGGGGACCGCGACCCTTGGCGCGGACGCCCAGTGCTGGCTGGTTCTGGTGCAGTCGCCCAATCAGGACGTAAAATCGCGCGCGCGCATGAATCGCATCAAGAAGCGCTATGACATGCAGGCGGGCTGGCAGTTCTTTTCGGCGACCGACAATCTCAGCTATACGGTGTGGACCGCGAAGGTGGAGTGGCGTGAAAACGCCTTCAACCGCCTGCTGATCCAGACCTATCATCAGGATATCTGGGATGTATTGTGGATGCGCGCGGCGGACGGCGCCATCTTCTATCCATACGGCTCCGGCGTCGATGTCTCGCAACCGACGCCGCAGGCGCTGATCGACCTCGTATCGCGCTATTACGGCTGGCTGCCGGTTCCCGGCGCGGGCGGTTATCTGAAATTCAACCCCAAACAGATGCAGGACGTGCGCTTTGAGGTGTCCAAGCCCTGCGCGGACGCGATCAACCGCCTGATTTCGGGCGGCTGAAACCTTTGAGACGCGGCATGCGGTCCAGAACCGGCAGGCTGATCAGCGGGCGGCGGTAGCGCAGGAACCAGCTATAGAGGTCCGGGTCGTTATAGGTGCGCTCCCAGACGAAATGCCCGACGCCCGGATAGACGGTGTAATGGATATTGACGCCGCACGCCTTGGCGCTGTCGACAAGGGACTGTTCCTGCTTAATGGGCACAATGCCGTCGTCGGCGCCGTGGAATGCCCAGACCGGCACGGTTTTCAGCCGGCACGGCTGCTTGACGTCGCTATAGCCCGACACCGGCGCAATGGCGGCGAACAGGTGCGGATAGGTCATGGCGAAGTCCCATGTCCCCTGCCCGCCGCGCGACAGGCCGGTCAGATAGATGCGGCGACGGTCGATGGGCAGGCCCTTTTCCGCCTGGATCAGCCATTCGTCGAGGCGCTTTGGCGACCATTCGTCGTCATGATCCTCCTGCGGGGCCAGGATGATGAAGGGAAAATCGGGATGCGCGTCGGCGTAACGCCATGGCCCGTTGGCCAGCACCGCATAGGCGTCGTCGCCCGCCTCGCCGGAGCCGTGCAGGAAGACGATCAGCGGCAGGCGTTTGCCGGGATCGACGTGGGCGGGCATGTAGCGGATGTAGCGCTGGGTATGGCCGTCCCTGAGCGTGACGGACAAGGCTTCGGTCTGCGGCGTATCGTACAGGATTTTCGGGAGGGATACGCAGGCCTGCAAGCCCAGGGTCAGGATCAGCAGGAAAGGCGGAAGGATCAGGCGCACAGGCTTCATGCGGCCTTTATAGCGACTCAAGGCTTGCCTCGTCAGCCCTTTTCATGTATTGCCCCCGGTTCCAACCGACCCGCCGGGCCAAAAAGGCATGCCTTGGCGGGTTTACGCTCTCAAGCCGCAAAGCGGTAGAGCACTTAAACTAGAGGGCGGCTTTAAACCAGCCGTACAGAAAATGCCCAAGCTGAAGACCAAGTCGGGCGCCAAGAAGCGCTTCCGCTTTACTGCCTCTGGCAAGGTGAAGGCCGGCGTCGCCGGTAAGCGTCACCGTTTGATCTCGCACAACGCCAAGTACATCCGTCAGAACCGCGGCACTGCGGTCATGTCGGACGCCGACGCGACGAAGATCAAATCCTACATGCCGTACGCCTAAGAGGAGCAGTGAAACATGGCTCGCGTTAAAAGAGGCGTCACGTCCCACGCCAAACACAAGAAGGTTCTGAAGCTCGCCAAGGGTTTCTATGGCCGTCGCAAGAACACCATCCGCACCGCGAAGGCGGCCGTCGACAAGGCCGGCCAATACGCCTATCGCGACCGCCGCAACAAGAAGCGCAACTTCCGCAGCCTGTGGATCCAGCGCATCAATGCGGCTGCGCGCATGGAAGGCTTCACCTATTCGCAATTCATCCACGGCCTGAACGTCGCCGGCATCGACATGGACCGCAAGGTTCTGTCCGACGTCGCGATGAACGACGAAGCCGGTTTTAAAGCCATCGCGGACAAGGTGCGCTCGGCTCTGGCGGCTTAAGCTTTAGCGGCTTACATGCTTTGAAGAACC
>DATMTF010000192.1:0-2091 GCA_035565015.1 Asticcacaulis sp.
CCCTGGTCGGGCGCAGGCTGCGCGCCGCGCTGCTGGCGGCGGGCTGGTCGGAGGCGGCGATCTGGCATAGCTCGCGCCAGCAGACCGGCGGGCAGGGGCTGATTCTGGATACGACGAAGCCTGAAGCTTTCCAGCCGGAGCGCATGTTCACGCATGTCATCGTCTGCGCGCCGGTCTGGCTGATCAGCGACGCATTGATCAGGCGCTTGCAGGCGCTGGGCATGCAGCGTCTGATCGCCTTTTCCTCGACCTCGCGCCTGACCAAAGGCGAATCGGACGAGGCGGCGGAGCGCGAGGTCGTGGCGGCTCTGACCGAGGGCGAGGCGACGGTGGCGCGGGCGTGCGCGGCGGCAGGCGTGGCCTGGACCGTTCTGCGCCCGACCCTGATCTATGACGAGGGGCGCGACGAAAATGTCAGCCGCATCGCGCGCATCATCCGCAAGCTGGGCGTCTTTCCGCTTTACGGCGCGGCGTCGGGCCTGCGTCAGCCTGTTCACGCCCGCGATCTGGCCGCCGCCGCCGCCGGGGCGCTGCGCTGTCCAGCCAGCCATGGCAAGACCTACAATCTACCCGGCGGCGAGACCCTGAGCTATCGCGACATGGTCGCGCGCATCGGCAAGGCGCTGCATCGTCCCGCTCTGTTGCTTCCGGCGCCGGAAGGGCTGTGGCGGTTCGCCTTTGCGGTCTTGTCCGCGGTGCGGCGTCGCCCGCTGAAGAACAATCTGCAAATGGCGCGGCGCATGAATGTCGATCTGTGCTTCGACGGCGGTGAGGCGGCGCGCGATTTCGACTACAAACCCGGTCTGTTTGCGCCGGATTTCAGAGGCGGCGCTAGTTGATCTTCCAGCGCATCGACAGACGCAAAACCTTGCCCGCATAGCGCTTGGCCCAGTCGGTCTTGTTGCCGGACTGGCCGAGGCGGTCGAAAATACTCATCAGGGCCGAGCCGAAGCCGTAGCCCGGCGGCGCGTCCTGCATCAGCACGCAGTCGTAGAAATCGCCGTTGGCCGCGAACCGGCATTCGGCGGCGGCCAGCCCGCTGATTCCGTCATTCTGCGCCTCGCCCGGATAGGAGTTCTGGCTCAGATAGTCGAAATAACCGGCCATATCGAGCGTCTGGAAACGCGGATCGTCATTATCGACGGCGTAAAAAATGGTGTCGCGCGCCACGTCGCTCACCTTGAGGATATTGTCGGCGAACGCATCGCGCCTGACCTTCGGATGGGCGTCGAACCATGCCTTCGCCTGATCGGCGTCGCCGTCTTTGGCATTGGCGCGCAACAGCACGTCATAGAGGCGCGCGGCTTCTTCGGGATCGGCCCCGGTTCCCTGACCGGCTTCGATCTGCTGCGCCATATGCAGCACGGCGTCGCGGTCGCCGCGCGCGGCGGCGCGGCGGAAATAGCTGAGCGCCAGCCTATAATCCTGCGCGACCAGCTTGCCGTCGGCATAGATGACGCCCAGCGCCTCCAGCGCGGCGCTATTGTCCTTATCGCCCGCCGCGTCGAGGTCTTTAAGGCCGCTGGCCGGATCGGCGGCGGTCCCCAGCCCTTGCGTCAACGCCACGCCGCGCGCATAGAGCGCCGTCGCCGCCCCGGCGTTCGCCGCCGCGTCGCAATAGGAAAACGCCTTCGCCCAGTCGGCGTCCGGGCCTTGCGTCAGCCGTTCGCAGGCGCGCAGGACGGCTTTCGCCTGACCCTGATCGGCGGCTTTGAGCCACCAGGCCAGAGCGCCGGCGGGATCGGCCTTGACGCCCTTGCCGGCCTCCAGCCGATGCGCGTAATCGGCCTGCGCGTCGGCCAGGCCCAGTTCTGCAGCCTTTTCAACCCATTGCGCAGCGGTCTGTTCGTTCTTCTTCTGACCGTACATGCCATCGACATAGACCTGCGCCAGATCGTAATTCGCCTGCGCGTCGCCGCTGGCGGCCCTGGCGTTGAGGTTGGCCAGTTGCTCCTGCGGCGTCGGCGGCGCCTTGGGCGGCGGGTCAGCCAGAGCGGCGGCGGGCGTCAGCAGCCACGCCAAAGCCAGAGATGTCAGACCTCTATTCATGCGTCCTACCGGTCCGACCAGACCGCCAGCTCATTGCCGGAC
>DATMTF010000193.1:0-7994 GCA_035565015.1 Asticcacaulis sp.
GCCTGCGCGCCTTTTCATTGGTCATAGCGCCGATGAACCAGCGCCGGCCATGACGGCGCGCGACCAATACGTATTCGCCAATTTCGCCATCCAGGCCACGGGTCTCGTCCCACGTCGTCGGGCATTCATCGAACCAGCGCAGCTCTGGCCACGGCCTGTCCGCGTATTTGTCCGGCGAGTCGTACCAGTAAAGAAACGTCAGCGGATTATAATAGACCGCCGCCATCGCCAGTTGGTGCGCATTGGTGGTCTGGTTGCGCGGATTGGCGTAGCAGATCGTATAGTCGAGCGGCCCGGCGACCGAGCGCGTAAACGGCAGGGTGACGTTATGGCGCGGCGTCGGGAAATGCTCGTTGCCGCGCACGCCTTCCAGAGCGATATAGTTGGGCCAGGTGCGCTCCAGCCCCGCCGGGCGCAGGTCGTCATGCAGGTTGACCAGCAGTTTGTGCCGCGCGCACGTCTCGATGATCTTCAGGATGAAGGCGTCGTCGCTCTGGCGGCCTTCCCAGACGAAGCCGAACTTGACGCCCTTGACGCCCCATTGCTGATAAAGCGCGCATATCTGCTCAAGCTGGCGGCTGACCGGCACGCGGTCGACATAGAGGATCACGCCGATATTCTTCTGCGCGCCATAGGCGATGACGCGCGCCAGATCGAGGCCCGCGATCGGATAGGACGCGTCGGACGCATCCGTGCCGTCGCCATACCAGTGGGCGTCGTACATCACATATTCCAGCCTATGCGCCGCCGCGAAATCGACGGTCTTGAGGCTGCCTTCGGTCGTATAGGGCGCGCGGATGCGGATGGCGCGGCCCGGACGCACCCACGCGGCGTCCTTTATCTGCGATGGCGCGGCCAGGGACGGTATCAGGCCGTATTTTTCCATCAGAACGGCGGGCCGGTCCGCCGCCAGCAGCACACGCCACGGCGTGGCGACGCCCGCGCCGAGCGTGAACGCCGGTTCGGCGGGAGTCAGATCCTGACCGCCCCAGCCGGTGGCGCGCGCCGGGTAACGCATGGTGCGGATCGTCAGCGCGTCGCCCTGGGCCACGAGTTGCGCGCGCGGATAGACATGCCGGTCCGATTCGGTGATCAGCGCGCAGGCCCTGTCGCCGAACTTCACCGTCACGGGCAGGTCTGCGAACGGGCCATGGTCAGCGCTTTCAGTAAGCGGCGGATCGGCCACCGGCGCCAGTTGCGCGGGCGCGCAAACCTGATAGTCGCCCTCGTCGCGGCTGGCGTAAAGCGTCGCGCCGGGCGGGAACAGGAAGCCGGTCAGTTCGTCGCCGAAACGCGCCGCGCCGCCGGGCAGGCTGACCATGCGGTAGCGGACCGCTACGCCCGCATCGTAGGCGCGCGCGATGACGTCGAACACGATCCGCGTGGCCGGATCGCGGAAGCGTAAGGTGAGTTCCCGGTGGGACGCGTCATAGCGGGCGTCCGTGCCGAAGACCGGCAAGCATGTGTCCGAACGCGCCGCGCGCATCTGCGCCTCGCATGCCGCTTCGGGTCCGAGACGGCGCCCGTCCGCCAGAACGAGGCCCAGCGGCGACGGCTGCATCAGGACGTGCCTGTCCTTCAGCACTGACCATTTCAGACCGCCTCGCCCCCAGCTCAGCCTGAGGCGCAGCCGTCCGTCGGGCGAGACTACCTCCGCCGTATGGCCGTTCACCGCACCGAGGGCCGGGCCCACGACGGCGCCAGTAAACATGAGCGCGCTGGCGCCGAGCATGGCGCGCCGCGTCAAGGATGATCGGGTCATAAGGCCTCCGCCTTGTCTTGAGGTCATGGTTTCGTCACGCAGCGTCATTGTGCGTCCGCCGCGCAGCACGTTAGTTCAATCCGACTGTCGCCGTCGCGCGCGCCCTGCGCCGCCTGGCCGTTCAGCGTCAGCGCGGACGATGCGCCGGGCCAGTACAGCGACATCGCCGCCCCGGCCTGACCCGACGCCCAAAGCTGCGGCTTCGCGCCGTAATCGGCGATCAGGAAGCGCTTGGACAGGCTGGTGTAAAACACCCGATTGCCCTGACGCATATAGGAGCCGTCGGCCACGAATACGCGTTCGGGCTGAGAGGCGTCCTTTTCATAGGTCGTGGCCAGCAGGTAGGCGTCGGTGTCCCAGACGCCCAGCCGGTTGTTGGCGTTGCGGTGCCGGATGCTGCCGTCGGCCTTGAGATTGAGATAAACGTCGGTGGTCTTATCTCCGTCCTCGATGCGTACGCCCAGGCTGTCGGGGCCGGGCATACGGGTGATCTTCACTCGTCCCTGTGCGCGCTCCGGGATCAGGGCGGTGATGAACTTGACGCGCTCGGTCCTGTCGGCGGGCGCGAAGGCGTAATAGACGACGCGCGTCCTGGGATCGTGATCCTGATAGCCTTGCTTTTCCTCAAGATGCATCAGTTCGGGGTAATCGGTCGCCAGGCCGGCGGTCGGCAAAGGCTGCGGATAGAGCGGGCGCACATCGACGGCGGCGGCGCCGTCGACGACATGCAGCGCGCCGTCCTGCGCCTTCGCGGTTCCGGCGGTGTGGATCAGCCACTCGAACTGGCCCGGTTCGCGCGCCTTCAGGTCGTCGATGATCAGGATCACGTCGTCGATCCACAGCACATGGCGGAAATTGCGCGAGAAATGAGCCGAGGTCGGCCCGGTGGCGTCGGCCAGCACGTATTTGATCCCCGCCCCGTCCATCATCAACGGGATCTTGCCCGGCAGTTGCGAGCCGAGATAGGTGTCCTCCTTCGGCTCGGCCTCGCCGTTGAAGGTGACGACATTGTGCGCCACGCTTTGCCGGTAATAGGCGTCGTATTCCGGCGCCGCATAGGAGGAATTGCCTGAATCGATCAGCAGCGGCTGGCCCCGGTCGAACAGGATGAACGATCCCGCATCCGCGTGATTATGATTCCAGGTGAAGCCGGAACGGATCGCCAGCATCGTGGCGTCCTTGTCCCAAGCGTTGCGCAAGGTCGCCCATCCCATGCCGCGATACCAGGCGTCGAGCGGCAGCTTGGGCGCCGCGCCCTGCCCGCCCGGCTCGCTGGGCAGGGGCAGGCTCAGGAAGAAATGCGGCAGGCCATAGACATTGTGCAGGTCGGTCTTGCCGCCGTCTTCGTTATAGAGGCGGATATACCACAGATAGTCGGGACGATGCTCGCCCAGCGCCCAGGCCGTCGCCAGGGCTGGACTGCCGTTGGCCTCCGGGTTGCCGTCGCCGAAATTGACCGACAGCGACGTCCCCGACGCCGGATAGGCGTTATGGATGAAGAAGTCGAGCGCCTTGGGCAGCAAAGGCGCGGGCGCGGGCGGCGTCGTCACGCCCTCGGTCCACGCGCGGCGGTATTGCAGATAGCTGCCCAGCGCCAGTTCGCCGTAATTGATCGACTCGCTGTAGGCGCCGTCCGCATCGAAGGTCGGAATCTTGGTTTCGAGATCGCTGCCGCCATAGCTCCACCATTCCTGTCCCGCCGCATCGACCTCGCGCAGCCACGCCGAGGCGCGCGGCTCGTCCGGCAGGATGGCGACCAGCCCCAGCCCCATGCCGAAGACGATATGCGCCCACCAGTTATGGCCCATGGTGTCGAGCGTATGGATGCGCGTCGCCGGGTCGAGCCAGTCGGCCCGAACCGGCTCGACCACGCCCTTGACATAGCCGTCGACCAGTTTGCGGCGCTGTTCGGGCGTCAGCGCATCGCGAATGGCGCTGTAGGCGCGACCGAAATCCTGGCCATACATGCCCATGCCCAGATCCGAACGCCAGACCGGATCGCGTTTCGTGAGCGGCAGGTCGGTCTCCCAAGTCGGCCGATCGCACAGGGCGCTGAGAATCTCGTAGATCTTCTGCTCGTAACGCCGGTCGTCCGTCATCCGCCAGGCCAGGATCAGCGGCTCCAGGATTTCGTTCGTCCCGCGCGGATTGAGGCTGATCTTGCCGGTCGGAACCGCCAGCAGCCGGTCGGCCTCGGCCTTGTTCGCCGTCCACAGCGACCTCGCCTCGGCGTTGGCGGCGACGCGCGCCTTAAAGTTTGCGATCAGCGCATCGTCGAAATCAATGACGCCGCGCCCGGTTCTGGGCTGCAACTCTCCCTCGGCATGCACCGTCAGCGGCGCGGCCAATATCAGCGCGCCGCTCAGCAGCCCGGCCAGACGGCGTTTCAGAGAAAGGCTCATAGGAACTCCTGGAAGCTGGGAATCATGCGTCACACCAGGGACAGGTTGACGCTCACGCTGCGCCGCACGCCCGCGCCCCGGAATGGATAGACGCAATGCAGCATCCATGCCGGCCAGAGATAGAAGGCGCCCACCTCCGGCCTGACAACGAACAGGTTGCGACCGCCCACCACGGTGCGCCCGTCAATGAATTGCAGGCAGCCGACCGTGTGCTGGCGCGCCTTATCGGCCTGAAACTCCGCCTCGTATTCGTCGGGCAGGCGCAGAAACAGAACGCAACTGAACAGGCAGCCCTGATGAAAATGCACCGGATTGAAGTCACCCGCGACCATATCGTTGGCCCAGCCCTCATTGATGCGGATTTCGAGCTTCCTGTCCTTCAGGTCTTCGGTGTCGTCATAATGCGCATAGTTCAGCAGCGCGTTTTCGCAACGATAGGCATAGGCGCGCGCCGTCTCGTACAGAAAATCGCACATCTCCGGCATGGACCTGATGAGGTCGGTCAGCCGCACCTCGGTCTTCAGATTGCCCGCCAGATTTTGCGACCAGTCGCGCGCCGCCGCTTCGCTGTCGCTGGCCAGGATGGCGTCGACGGCGTCGTTCAGCGCCGTCACCACGCCCTGCGGCGCCGTCGCCCTGAGGATCAGCGGGCTGAAAGGCGCCACGGTGCGGATATCATAAGCCTGCGTCATGGCCGATCCTTTCGCCGACTATTTGAACGTCAGATTATGCACGTACTCGCCGACCTCGATATCACGGTCCGCCGGCAATTCCGCCGCCCTGGCGCCCGTCCCGGTCGGGAGCGCAGCGGCCATAACGGCGCAGACACGTGGTTTGAACATGAGCGTTTCCATAAAGCGGGAGTCCCCATGAAAATGGAGACCCCCTTCGATCAGGCTCAGAAATCGTGCTTGATGGTCAGCCAGAACGAACGCGGCGCGTTGCGCTTCAGCAGGATCATCGAGTCCGGCAATTGATTATAGATGTCGTACTTCTGAATACCCGTCGGCAATCCTGTGAACACAGTATCATAGGCCGAGACATAAGTGCCATCGAGGACGTTGCGAACGTCCAGGGTGATCCTGGTGTTCTTGAAGCCTTCGTACTGAATAGAAGCGTCCAGATTATCCTGAGCCGGCAGGTAGCGCGTATCCTTCGGATCAGTATACATCTTACGGCGATCCATCCAGCGATGGCGCAGATTGAGGGTGTAATCATGATAACGGTAGGAAACCGTATTGCTCAGAGTCCAGCGTGGCGTGCGCGGCATGACGCCTGAGTCGATGCGCAGCACGTCGTCGGCGGCGCCTACGCCGTTCGCGCCGGTATTTAACCAGGTGTAGATCTGCTGGTTCTTGCCGTTGTTGAACGTGATTGAGCTGTTCCACATCAGATTACGCGTAATCTTCCACTTCGCCCAGGCCTCCACGCCGCGCGTGAAATAGCGGTTGAAATTGCTGGGCAGCAGGTAGGTCGAGACATTGTCGGCGTCGATCGCCGTGGGATAATCGTTAAGCCCCCAATCGGAATAGAACCACGTTACCTGTCCGTTCAGATTATGGAAATCGAACAGGTACGCGATTTCGTGACCCTTCATCGAGGCGGTCGGCCCCAGCGGACGCGTCAGGGTCGCCGTCGTCGAATAGCGGTTAATCACGCCCATCGCCGGCTGGAAGGCGCTGGTGTAGCGGTAATAGACCTTCTGGGCGCTGGTGAAGTTGTAGCCGACCGACGCCGTCCAGTCGGTGACGCTGAGCTTCCTCTGCGCGTGAATATTCTTGGTTGGATTGTCGACGAAATAGACATTGTCGTAAACCGTCAACGGATTGCCGTCGAGACCGCCATTGCCGAGCGAGGCGGCGGCGGCGTTTCGCCGGTCATAGGTTTCCGAATAGGTCTTGGCGCGGTACATCGACTCCTTGATGCTGGCGTTGAAGTCCCAGTGATCGTTCGGCGTCCAGGACGCGCCGATATAGGGCGACAATTCGCTGATCACTGCGTATTGGAACGCGGTCGTGAACAGGCCGCCGCCAAGACCGCCCCAGCCGCCTTCATTGGTCAGTTGATAGCGCGTTCCCGATTGCGTCACATACTGGACGTTGAGATTTTCGACCGCGCCGTTGGCGTAGGCGGAAACGCCGTTGCCCGCGCCCCACTGGAAGTACTGTTGATTGGAATGGGCGGCATAGACGCCCATATTCAGCCTGAACGTGTCGCCGGTGTAGTTGGCGCCGAAGTTGAACATCATGTCGCGCGACTGACGCCAGGAATCCTCGATGCGCGTGGTCAGGACCAGGTCCTGGTCCGTCCCGCCCGCAGGCAGGGTCACCGTCTGGTAAGGCGCGCCGCTGCCCGTCACCTCGCCGCCGCCCATGTCCAGCGTGTTGTTGGGCAGGGTGTTGTAGACGACGCAGCGCCCGGCGGCTGTCGCGCTCGTCACCTTGGGACAGGCCGCGCCGGTGTGATAATCGACGCCCAGTTGCGACCCGCCGACATTATTGGCGACCTTGGCCACCAGCGTCCCGCCGGCGTCGTAGAATTCGTAATAGCCGGGCGTGCGGTCGAGATTGTTGACGTTCAGCCCCATATTGTCGCGCACCGCAAGGTTGGAGCTGAGCGACACGACCGAATTGGCCTTATAACCCTGACCGCGGATGCTGCTCGTCTGCGCCTTGCCGGCCGCCGAGAAGGACCAGCGACCGGCGGTGCTGTAATCCCACTTCAGCCACGCCGCGTCCTGCTTGTAGTTGAAGCCGCCCTGCGCATCGAGCGAATGATAGCCCGGATCGCGGTAATCCGGCATCTGGGCGTCGCCGCCATTCAGGAACAGGTCCACGTCGCGACCGAATCCCGCCACATTTTCCGGGTTGCCGCCGTAGCCGTAGGCTGGCTGCGAGAAAGCGGTCAGCTCAGCGTTGGTGTCGTCCAGATGCTTGTACGTCCCGGTCAAAGTCCCGTGACCGCCGCTGGCCGTATCGTAGCTCTTGTAGACATTCAGCTTGAACTGACCGCCGTGATTGAGATCGTAGCCCGGATCGACCTGCCCGGTCGAGGTGCGGAAGAAGCCGCTCGCGCTGAGGCCGAAATCGCCGGACTTGTTCAGCCAGCCGTAATAGCCGTCGACCTGCTTCCAGGACAGGTGCGAATCCTCGCCCTCGAAGCCGAAGCGCGTCTGGATCGAGGCGCCAGGACGTATCTTGCCGGACAGATAGTTGAACGTCGCGCCGACCGAGGTCGTAATCGCGGTCGCGGACGATCCGCCGCGCACCGATTCGACGCGGCTGGTCGAAATATCGGCGCGGTAAAAATAACCGTCCTGAAAACCGCCGAACTTGAACGGAATGACCGGCAGGCCGTCCTCAAGGATCGTGGTCCAGAAATAACCGGAGGTGTTCGAACCGGTGCCTGCGGTCATGCCGCGCGTGAACACCTCGTTGCGCGCGACGCCATCATTGGTCTCGACCACTGTGCCGGGCAGGTCTCGCAGCATATCGTCGGCGCTGATCGGCGTGAAGCGATCGATATCGTCCTGATTGAGGACGGAATACGACGCGTTGGCGTCCTTGGCTTTGGTGGCGGCCAGCACGCCCGTGACGATCACCTCGACCGGCGAACCGGCGTCCGCACCGGTCTGCGCGTCTTTAGACGTCTTGTGCGGCTGCTTGTCTTTAACCGCAGCGTCCTGAGCGTATGCGGCGGTGGCGGCGGCGCACGACAGGCCCACGATCAGCGCGACATGCGACGCACGGATCAGGCTTGATTTGTATTTTGACACGTTAAGTCCCCTTTCCTGCTTTCCGCCGGTTTCGCGGCGGATGTTCATTTTGATA
>DATMTF010000194.1:0-14748 GCA_035565015.1 Asticcacaulis sp.
GGGGCCGGTTCCAGACCCCTCCGGAGACCGCGCCGACCCGCGGCCCTACCCCGACCTGCCATAAACGCGAATGCCCGGCGGGCGCCGGGCATCGGGGCAGGTTCCGATTCGGCCGGCGGTCTCAGCCGCCGCTGCCGGGCTTCGGCGTGAAGAACTTCTCGAACTTGCCGGGCTGGCCGTCGAACTCCTTGGCGTCCGCCGGGGCCTCGCCCTTGGTCGTGATGTTCGGCCAGGTCTTGGCGTATTCCGCGTTGAGCTCCAGCCACTTCTCGAGGCCCGGCTCGGTGTCCGGTTTGATCGCCTCGGCCGGGCATTCCGGCTCGCACACGCCGCAGTCGATGCACTCGTCCGGATTGATGACCAGAAAGTTCTCGCCCTCATAGAAACAGTCCACCGGACAGACTTCCACGCAGTCCATGAACTTGCATTTCACGCAGGGGTCGGTGACGATATAGGTCATGTGAGCGAACTCTTGAGCCGAAACAGGTTTTTCTGCGTTGCGTATTGCGTTGTCGCGCCGCTCTGTCAAGCCGCCTGAGCCCCATTTGTTCTGATCAGAGGCTTTAGAGCGGCTAAGCGGGCGGATTTTCTCTTACGATATAAAGGGTTTGCGCCGCATTTTGGTTTTTCCGGCGCAGCCTTCAAGCGGAATTAACGTGTGGTATATAAAGGGTCTGCGCCTCCGGCGCCGGCCCGCGCCGTTCGCCCGCCGCGCAAATTTCGACGTCGATCAGGCGCGCGCCGAGTGCAAAGATCAGCCGGTCTCCGGGCTTGACGGCGGCGGCGGCTTTTTCAACACGATGGATCTGGCCGAAGCGCTCCAGCCGGATATGCCCCGACTCGCACGCCTTGGCCGCCAGCGCTCGCGTCTTAAAAAAACGCGCGCGCCACAGCCAGACGTCAAGGCGGACGGAAGCGGGGGAGTCGGTCATACAGGCTCGATATTGGAAGCCGCGCGGCAAATGTCAATTTCCGCTTGTCGGGACGAAGGCGACATGGTTGCGCGCCGATCTCCGCCTGCGCCTCTACCCAGGCCTGCATGGCGTCGGGCAGGGAGGTGTTCATGGCAGCCAAAGCGCGCTCCTTCGCCTTCAGACTATATCGCTTGGCAAAGTTCGTCATAGACTCCCGCTGTCACGTGGTTGTCACGGGCGGCGATTATGCGCGGTCTGATAGTGATGGAGACGACCATGCGCGCCCTGCCTTTTGTCCTGCTCGCCTTGCTAACCTCACCTGCGCTGGCTGAGCCGCAACTGATCGCCAGGCTCGACATAGACGGCGCGCAGGGCGACCTGGCCGCCAATACCGCTGCGCCGCTGGAAAATGGCGTGGCGGGCAATCTGCTTGGCGGATTGGGCTCCGGCATGGCCTGGGCGGGCGGCGATACGTTTCTGATGCTGCCCGATCGCGGTCCGAACGCCGTACCCTACAACGGCTATGTCGATAACACGACCTCTTACGTCCCGCGCTTTCAGACCTTCGCTTTCCGGCTAACGCCGCAGACGAGCGGCCTGCCGTACCGGGTCGAGGCGCATCTCGACGCCACAACCCTGCTGTGGAGCCCGACAAGACTGGCCTATGGCTCAGGTCTGGCGGCGCATATCGGCAATGGCGCGCCCGCCATCAATACGCCCGACCGCTTCTATTTTTCCGGTCGCTCCGATAATATGGACCGCAGCCAGGCTTCGGATTTCGACGGCGATGCGCGCCTCGATCCGGAAAGCCTGCGCGTCGCCAATGACGGCAAGAGCGTCTTCATCTCCGACGAATACGGCCCGCACATCTATCAGTTCGATCGCCAGACCGGCGAACGCCTGAGAAGTTTCACCCTGCCGCAAGGCTTCGCCGTCAGTTTCTTAAGCCCGCGCGGCGATGAGGAGTTGAGCGGCAATATCAGCGGGCGCGAGGCCAATCATGGCATGGAGGGTCTGAGCATAACGCCGGACGGCAGGACGCTGGTCGGCATTATGCAAACCGCGCTGATTCAGGACGGCGGCGAAAAGGACGGCGGCGACCTGCGCATGCTGGCCATCGACATCGCCAGCGGCTCTGCGAAGCAATACGCCTATCCGCTCGACAACTGGGGCTCGGAGGATAAGCCGAAATATAATGCGGTCAGCGAGATTCTGGCGGTCAATGACCATCAGTTCCTCGTCGATGAGCGCGACGGCAAGGGGCGCGGCACGGCCTCATCCGCCGCCAATAAGCTGATCTATCTGGCCGATATTGCGGGCGCGCAGGACATCAGCGGTCTCACCGGCCGCAAGGCGTTGCGCAAGGCGGCGATCCAAAAGAGCCTGTTCCTCGACCTGGTCGCCGTTCTGAACGCGGGCGGCGTACCGTCCGAGGCCATCCCGTCCAAGATCGAAGGCATGAGCTTCGGCCCGGACGTGACGCTGGACGGCAAGACGCTGCACACGCTCTGGATCAGCAGCGACAACGACTTCCTCAGCGCCGCCGACAGCTTGCCCAATCCCAACACCGTCTATGTCATCGGCTTCAGCGACGCCGACCTGCCGGGCTATCAGCCGCAACGATTGGCGCAATAATCAGTCCTGCCCGACCTTTTCAGCCAGCCTTTGCCGCAGGTCGGCAAAGGGCGAAAACGGGTTGACCGCAGGCTCCTTATGCTGCGGGCGCTCACCCCGCGGCTGATCCGGACGTTTCCCGCCGCGACTGGAAGACGGGGTTTGCGGTTTCGGCCTGCCCTTGCGCGCGGGCTTTTCGCTGGTTGCAGTCTCGCGCGGCTGACGCTGACGCGGCTCGCGCGGTTCATGACTTTTCTGCCGCCAGCCGATCAGTTGCACCTCGCGCGTTTCGGTCACGGGCGCAGCAGGCGCAACGATCTCGGCCGTCGCTTCCACAACCGCCTCGACCGGGGTTTTCACCGGGGCTTCCAGCGGCGTTTCCGGCGCGGTCGCGTCAGCGTTCTCAGGCGCGTCAACGGGCGCGGCTTCAGTCATCTCCGCCGCTAAGGCATTGTCAGAAATCGCTTCCGGCGCCGCCTTGCCCTTGCGGCGGCGGCGCTTCTTCTTCGCAGGCGCTTCGGCGACGGGCGCGGCGACCATCACCTCCTCGGTCACCGTAATCGGCTCGACCTTGACCAGCCCCAGCGCCGTCATCAGCTTGTCGCGCTGCTTTTCCGACAGGCCCAGCGCGTCGAACTCCGACGCTTTGGCATAGACCGCGCCCTTCTGATAGCGCGCCGTGTTCATGATCTTGTCGATCTGCGACAGGGTCTTCATCGCCACAGGGCCATAGTCGCCGAGCTGCAACTGGCCCTTGCGGCTGTGCTGGCGCTGGCCCTCCGTTTTGCCGAACGCCTGCAACAGCGGGCGCAGGCGCGGCGACAGCATGTCGGGCAGGAACCAGGCGTAACGATGCCCGGCCACACCCAGCGCCTTAAGCGCCGCCTTGTCCTCCGGCGACAGTTTCAGCGTCTCGTCGCGATGCAGCACGCCGCCGTTTTCATAGAGACGATAGGCGATGGCGCGCACATTTGGCGGCGTATCTTCGGCCTCGGCGGCCTGTTTCGCCTTCCACAGCCCCTTAAACTGATGCTGCGCCAGTTGCTTCAGATAGTCGCCGATCCGTTTGACGGCATTGGCGCAAAGCCCCGGATGATCGGGCGCGTCGATCAGGCGCACGCGCGGCGCGAAATAGTCCGATGGCTCGATCTCGGCCACCGCCTCGTTATTCCACAGCACGGTGTGGCCCTTGACGCGGAAGGTTTTCGACGCCGCCTGCCCCAGCGCACGCAGCCGGTCGATCAGCACGGGCCGCACGGCGCGGAAGGCCGCTTGCCGCAGCGCCTTGTCGGCGATCAGGCTGTCCGTGGCGCCCGGACGGAAGCTCAGGCCCTTCAACTCTCCGACCGTGTGCCCCTCGATGATCACCTGACCGTCCGGCGTGACCTCCGGGCGCGGCGCCTCCTCGGCGTCCAGCGCCTTGAGCAGCGCCGAGGTGCGCTGGTCGATGAAGCGCTGCATCAGAGCTTCGTGCAGGCGGTCCGACAGGCGGTCCTCAAGGTCGCGCGTCACGTCGCGCCAATGCTCGGTCTGTTTCAGCCACTGGCCGCGATGGGCGATATAGGTCAGGGTGCGCACGCCCGACAGCCGCGAGGACAGCGTATCGATATCGCCCTCCATCCGGTCGAGATCGGCGACCTGCGCCGCGAACCAGTCCTCCGGCACGGCGGCGCCGGGCGACAGACGCGACCAGAACAGCAGGCTGACCAGTTTCAGATACTCGTCCATGCCGACTTTACGAAAATCCGGCAACTGGCAGCAGTCCCAAAGGGTGCGTAAAGACACCGGGTTTTTGATCTTGGCCGCGACCTCTTCATCCTGCGCCAGAGCGCGCAGCGCTTTTTCGTCGAGCGCCTCCTTGGCAAGGTGCAGGCCCGGAATCTGCGACGGCTGGGTCAGGCTTTTCAGCAGGGCGTCCAGCGTCGAGAAGTCGAGCTTGTGGTTGCGCCACTGCGCGGCTTCGAGCGGCGTGAACTCATGGTTCTCGATGGCGTGGACGAGGTCGTCGTCCAGCTCCGGACATTCACCCGTAACCCCAAACGTGCCGTCGCTCATATGCCGTCCGGCGCGTCCGGCGATCTGGCCGATCTCCTGCGCGGTCAGGTGTCGGGTCGACTTGCCGTCGAACTTGCTCATGCCGGAAAAGGCGACGTGGGCGATGTCCATGTTCAGCCCCATGCCGATGGCGTCGGTGGCGACCAGGAAATCGACCTCGCCGCGCTGAAACAGATCGACCTGTGCGTTGCGAGTCTTGGGGGAAAGGCCGCCCATGACGACGGCCGCGCCGCCGCGCTGGCGCCGGATCAGTTCGGCGATGGCGTAGACCTTTTCGGTCGAGAAGGCGACGATGGCGGTGCGCGGCGGCAGGCGGGTCAACTTCTTCGCGCCGGAATAGGTCAGGTGCGACAGGCGTTCGCGCATCATCGCCTCGGCGCCGGGGAACAGGCGGTGGAACAGGGGACGGAAGGTCGCCGCCCCCAGGAACAGGGTCTCGAAGCGTCCGCGCGCGTGCAAAAGCCGGTCGGTGAAGACATGGCCGCGCTCGGCGTCGCCGCAGAGCTGGATCTCATCCACGCACAGGAAATCGACATGGCGCTCCAGCGGCATGGCCTCGACCGTGCAGACGAAATAGGACGGCAGGCGCGGAATGATCTTTTCCTCGCCCGTGATCAGCGCCACTGCGTTCGCGCCCTTAAGCGCCACGACGCGCTCATAGATTTCACGCGCCAAAAGCCGCAGCGGCAGTCCGATCATGCCCGATGCATAGCCGCACATGCGCTCGATCGCATAATGGGTCTTGCCGGTATTGGTCGGACCCAGCACGGCCATCAGCTTGGCGTCGCTGACCGAGTGGATGACGGGGCGGGGGAATGAGGTCTGGTTCACCCGCGTGTTTTAGCGGGCGATAAGGCTTTCGCAAAACGAAAAAGCGCGAATCGGGCGTTCGTAAACGAGTCGTGACCGCCCCGCTGAACGAGACGGCAACAAACCATGTACGAATCAGTGATGTTGATTCGTTCCGTTTTCCTTCTATACCATATCTGGTAGGTCGCGACCAGATTAACCATAAGCCGTCAGCGGTGATGGCCGCGCACCGCGCTGGGGGCGAAGCCGAAGCGCTGCCGGAAGCGCATGGCGAAGCGCGAGGCCGAGTCATAACCGACATCGAGCGCGATGCGATCGACCGGCAGATCGGTGCATTGCAGCAGGTTAAGCGCCGCCGACATGCGCACGTCGATCAGCAGATCGGAAAAGCCGCCATGACGGCTCAATTGACGGCGCAGGCTGGCCGCGCTCATGTTCAGACGCGCCGCCAGAATGTTCAGAGTCCAGGCCTGCGCCGGGTCGTCGCTCAGGTATTGCCGCGCTCTTTGCGCCGTGTCCGGCGCCGCGACGCGCGGCAGGGTGACGCCGAGATACCGCAGCCAATGCACGATTTCGGCCATACGATGCGCCGCGACCGCGACGGGCAGGGCGGGATCGGCGATGGCGCGACCCGCGGCCTCCAGCGCCTCGGCAAAGGCGGGCGCCACCGGCATGGCGACGACGGGCGCCGCAGCCGTCGCGGCGCGCAAGGGAGCCAATGTCTGCGTCGGCCAGCTCAGCCAGAAGGCTTCATAAAGGCCATCCGCGTCCGGGTGGTTGACGATATCGAAACAGCCTTCGCCCAGCAGCACGGCCTGACCGGCCTGCGCCGTCACGCTGCGTCCGTTCCATGTTGCGACCTTGCATCCGCGCCGCACCACGATCAGCGACGGCGCGGTCAGGGTCAGATGCGAGATGCGCGCCTGCGTCTGCTGCCGCACCACAGCGGCGGCGCCGGCTGCGGGACGGACGTGGATGCGGCGTTGATAAAGCTTGGTGACGAGACTGTCCGGCATGATGAGGAGCTTAAACCCTCTTGCAGCGACTGGGCGAGTCCGGGTGGGTTTTTTGCGCATATCGGTGCGAAAATTGCGCATATCGGCGCCATTTGATCGCTATTTTCAGGCAAATTTGCGCATAGTTTGCACAAGGATCCCACACTATGCGCGCCCTCTTCGCCGTCGCCCTCGGTCTGCTCGCCTTCGCCGCCCACGCCGAGCCGTTCCGCCTGACCAGTCCGGACATCCATAAGGGCGCGCCCGATCCGGCGCTGGCCTCGGCGGCCAGCCTCGGCTTCGGCTGCGACGGCGCCAATCGCGCGCCGCGCCTGAACTGGTCCGGCGCGCCGAAGGGAACGCAAAGCTTCCTGCTGACCCTGTACGATAAGGACGCGCCGACCGGCATCGGCTTCATGCATTGGGTGGTGGCCGATATTCCGGCCTCGGTTCACGAACTGCGCGGCGAAGCCCTGCCCGAAGGCGCGCTCAGCACTCGCAGCGATCTGGGCCGTCCCGGCTATGTCGGCCTTTGCCCGCCTGCGGGTTCGACCCATACCTATGTGCTGACCCTGACGGCGCTGAAGACGACGAAGCTGCCGGTAGACGCCAAGGCGACGCCGGCGCTGGTCGGGTTTCTGGCGCACGGGCAAACCCTGGGGCGGGCGCGCCTGACCTTCCGTTTCTGGCGCTGACGACGTCAGCGCGGCGTCTTCCAGTCAAAGACGAGCAGTTTCGGTCTGTCCTGCGGATGCAGGCCGTCGCTGATCAGATAGAGGCGATAGCCGTCCTGCATGCGCACCGCCGAAACGCCCTCGAAATTGTCGTAAGGAAGGGGCGGGGCGATCTTCAGCAGCGTCGCCTCAAGGGTGAGCGCATCGCCCTCCAGCTTCATCAGCCGCAGGATGTTGCGCGGCCCGTTGAACGGATCGTAATAGCGGTACAGCGCCAGAATGTCGTGATCGTGACCGTCATAGTCGAGTACGGCCAGGGAGGTCATCTTGTACAAAAAGCCCGGCGGCTCCGGCGCGCGCACCTCGCGGCATGCGCCGTCCGTCAGCGCGCAGCGCCAGAAGCCGCCCGCTTCGACTCCGATCAGGAGGGAATCGCCGCCCGTGTCGCGGATATAGGCCACCCCCTCCATGCCCTCATTCGACGGAAACGGCGGCAGCCCGCCAAGTTTCAGCGTCTCGCCCCGGCCATGCCAGTCGGCATAGCGCATGACGCGCTGATAGCCCTCGAACGAGACATAATGCGCGCCCGTTGTCGGATCGTAGGCGATGTCCTCGGAATCGCCGAGCTGCTTGTCGTAATAGGGTTTGCCGTCTTCGTCGCGCAGCGGATCGACGCTTAAGTCGCTGTCGCGAAACCCGTCCTTGCCGTCAGGCTTCAGGTTGAACAGGGCGATGGCGCCGTAATCGCTGATCGCCTCGGCGCGATAGCCGTCGCCGTCCGGGAACAACTGGAGGTCCGACAGGCCGGTCAGGAAGTCCGTATCGCGCGCTTCCAGCTCAAAACCGCCGACATAGCGCACATCGGAATTGAGCGGCGCGGTCTGAGTCGCGGGGGGCAGGGGACGAAAGGCCACCGTCGCCTTTTGCAGATACGAATGCAACCCGGCCCGCGCAGGAGCCGCAAGCAGGAGCGCAAATAGGATGAGGAGGCGACGCATGAGATAAGCCTTAAAACCCGTCGCCGTCATGCACAAGTTACCCATGCCCTTATGCGGGAAGGCCGTTTCAACAGCGCGTTTTTATAATGACCCACAGATAATGGGGATATGGCATATGCGATGCGGCCCGATCCCGAAGCGATACGCGCCTGGTCCGCCCATGCGGCGCAAGGGACGCGCGAATCGCTGCGCCGGTTCGGCGGAGAGGTCGCTGCGACCTGGCGCGGTCTGTCGCTCACCTTGCGGCTGGCTCTCGGCGCGGCGATCCTGCTCGTGCTGGCGGTCTTCATCTTTCTGGCGCAGCCGAACTGGAACTGGGCGCGCGGCGCGGTCGGTTCGCTGGTTTCCGCCAGACTGCATCGCCCGGTAACCTTTGACGGCGACCTGCGCGTTCATCTGTTCAGCTTCACCCCGTCCGCCGCCGTCAGGACTGTGCGCGTCGGCCAGCCGGTGAACTTCGTAAAGGACGCGCCGAAGGACGATCTCGCCCATATCGACGCCTTGAGCGCCAGCGTCCAGCTTCTGCCCCTTTTTGTCGGCCACGTCGTCCTGCCGCGCGTGCAGGTCGATAAGCCGGATGTGGTTCTGTTTCAGGACGGCGCCGGTCACGCCAACTGGGACTTCAGCAATGGCGCCAATAAGGGCCAGGCGGCGCACCTGCCGCTGATCAGGAATTTCATCATCCATGACGGTCATATCCGCATGCAAAGCCTGTCGCGCGACATGCGCTTTTACGGAACCGTCGAGGCGCACGAAAAGGCCGATGCGGGCGGTCAGGCGTTCGGACTGACCGGCGACGGCAGGCTGAACGGTAAGGATTTTACGGTCAAGGCAAGCGGCGGCCCGCTGCTGAACGTGCATAGCGGAACGCCCTATCCGTTCGACATGACGGTGCAGGCGGGCGGCACGCAGATCGTCGCCAAGGGGCAGGTGCTGCACCCGTTCGATCTCGGCCTGTTGCAGGGCGCAGTGACGGTCAGCGGCGGCAATCTGGCTGATCTCTATTATCTGACCGGCCTGACCCTGCCCGACACGCCCGCCTATCGCCTGAGCGCGCAGGTGCGCCGCGATGAGCGGACCTATCAGATCAGCGGCATCGACGGTCGGGTCGGCCACAGCGATCTGGAAGGCGCGCTCAAGGTCGTTCTGGGGCGCGATGGCCGTCCCGATCTCAGCGGCGACCTGACCTCGAAGCGGCTCGATTTCAAGGATCTCGGCGCTTTGTTCGGCGCCACCTCGGCCAATGCGCCGCAGGGCGCGACCGTCGCGCTCAATCCCGAACCGACCGCCGCCGCGCGCCGTCTGCTGCCCGACGTTCCGCTCGACGCAGCGCGGGTGCGCGGCATGGACGCCGATGTGCATTACCGCGCCCAAAGCGTCAACGCCTCGCCGAACCTGCCGTTGCGCGGCGTCGATCTCGGCGTCAAACTCGACCACGGCCTGATGAAGCTCGACCCCATCGCCTTTCAGTTCCCGCAGGGCCGCCTGAAAGGGACAGCGAAGATCGACGCGCGCGATAAGGTGCAGCAAAACAGCGTCGATTTCACCGTCAGCGACATCGCCGTGCAGCAGTTCACGCCGCAATTTCAGGGCGCCGAGCCGATCGAGGGCCGCATCAGCGCCCGCCTGCAAGCCACGGGCGGCGGCAGCACCGTGCATGACGCCGCCAGCACCGCCAATGGCCGTTTCGCGCTGGTCATGTCCGGCGGCACAGTGCGACAAAGCCTGGCCGAACTGATGGGGGTGGACGCCACAAAGGGCCTGTTCATGCTGCTGTCGAAAGACCCGCACCAGACCGATGTGCGCTGTGCGGTTGCGGATTTTGCGGTCAAGAATGGCGTCATGACCGCGCAACGCATCGTCTTCGACACCGGCGTAGTCGTCGTCAACGGTTCAGGCCGCATCGACATGCAGGACGAGAGCCTGAAACTGGTCTTCAAGGGCAAGGCCAAGAAGTTCCGCCTCGTGCATCTCAACGCCCCGATCGTCATAGGCGGCCACCTGACTCAGCCCAGCTTCGGCGTCGATCCCGGTCCGGCCCTGGCGCAGGGCGGCGTCGGCGCGGCGCTCAGCACGTTGAGCGGAGGCCTGGCCATCCTGCCTTTCCTTAATCTGAACGGCGCCCCCGACGCCAACTGCGCGGCCCTCGAAGCCGCCGCCCACCAGCACGGCGCGCCGAAAAAGTAGGCGTAAGCGCGACTCACGGTTACAGTCGCCGTATGGGCGCATGATGCGCCCGCCCGACTGAGGAAGCCTGCCTATGATCGCTGATCTACTTATCGGCCTCGTCGCCTTCATCCATATCTACATCCTCGTTCTGGAGATGGCGCTGTGGGATAAGCCGATGGGGCGGCGCGCCTTCGGCCTGAGCGAAGAGTTTGCGCGTTCAACCAGGGTTCTGGCCGCCAATCAGGGACTCTATAACGGCTTTCTGGCGGCGGGCCTGATCTATGGGCTCGTCGCCGGATCGCTGAGTTTCAAGGTCTTCTTCCTTGTCTGCGTGCTGATCGCAGGCCTGTTCGGCGCCCTGACCGCCAACCGCCGCATCCTGTTCGTACAAGCCCTCCCGGCGGCGCTGGCGCTGCTGGCGGTGTTTTTGAAAGCATGAAAGGAGGGATGCGCTCCGGTTTTCGGACCCGCATTATGCTGGCTGCCGAGCGGTTCTGAACCCCGTTTCCGCCATTAAAAAGGCCCGCCTTACGGGTGGGCCTGGCGTCTCAAGCGGCTTCGGGCCGCACGGATAGGGCGCGCCGTCCCCCCGCGCCAAGCACCTCGAAAATATCGCCGTTGGCGTCAACGCCTTGCCAATGCACGGAATGCCACAGGGCGTAGAACAGCAGATTCCACGCTGCCTGCCCCTGGCGAGTGTCGGCGAAGACGCGTTCGACATGATTTTCAAGGCTCATGTCCATTATGGCGGGGTGCTGCCTCAGCAGAGGCGCAAGGCGTGCGGCATGCGCCTGAGTCCAGCGACCGACCGGGGCGACGAAACCGCGTTTACGCGCCCACGGCGCGCTTTCCGGCAGGACCGTGTCCAGCCAGCGTCGCAATAGCCACTTGCCATGCTTGCCGCGCACCTTCAGATCGTCCGGCAGGTTGGCGGCGAATGGCGAGAAGCGAGCGTCGAGATAGGGGGTGCGTCCTTCGACGCCATGCGCCATCAGGCAGCGATCGAATTTCAGCAGCAGATCATTGGGCAGCCATTCAGCGCAATCGACCCTCTGTAGTCGCTGTATGGGCGTCAGACCTTCCTTCGGTCTCAGCTTCTCCGCAGCTTCTATGCCTGTACGCCAGCGCGCGAGCGGGCCTGAGCAGTTTGGCGCGCGTTCAATAATGCCGCGCGTGCGCGTCTGTTCGCGCCAGAGCCCCCACAGCCATCGCGCCCGGCGATAACGCTTGTAACCGCCAAACAGCTCGTCGGCTCCTTCACCGCTCAGAACGACCTTGAGTCCCAGTCCACGCGCCGCCGCGCCCAGCAAATAGAGGGGCAGGGCGGAGGCGTCAGCGACCGGATCGTCGAGACAGGCCGCCAGGGCCGGCAGAGTGGCGAGGAAATCCCGCTCCAAAACTTCGATACAGTGATGTTCCGCGCCGCAAATCCGGGCCAGATTCTGCGCCTTCAGCGATTCATCCTTGTGCGCCATTTCCGGGAAGGCGGCGGTCAGCGCGACCACCGGCCTGTCGCTGAGTTGCCGCATGGCCGCCAGCAAAGCGGCCGAATCGACGCCGCCCGACAGAAAGAGGCCATAAGGGGCATCCGAACGCATATGAGCCGCCACGCTTTCAAGCAGCTTGTCTTCGAGCCGTTGTTCGGCGACGGCGGGCGGATATTTGGCGCACGCGACAAAAGGGTCGGGCTGAATGAAGCTTTCGACCACGCGCGCATTTTCAACAACCAGCGTTTCACCGGGCAGGACACGATGCACGCCCCGCCATATGGTCTTTTCGCCTGTCGTGAACTGCATCTGCAAGAGTTCGGCCACCGAGGCGGGGTCCATGACCGAATCTGTCAGACCGGCGCGCGCCAGCGCCTGCGGCTCGGAGGCGAAAGCGAACAGGTCGTCATGGCAAATATAGTAGAGGGGCTTGATCCCGAAGCGGTCGCGGCTCAGGACAAGGCGACCCTTCGTCGGGTCGTAAATAGCGATGGCGTACATGCCGCGCAGCCCGCTGGCGTAATGAACGCCTCGCGCCCTGTACAGGTGCAGGGCGGATTCGCAATCAGACCCTGTGCGAAACCTAGCCTGGCTCAGATCGCGCCGCAGGTCCAGATCATTGTAAATTTCGCCATTGGCGACCGTGACGACGCCGTCATCCTCGCAGATAAAGGGTTGCTGTCCGTGAGCAGGGTCGATGATGGCCAGTCGTGTATGCACGAGGCCGACGCAGCCGTCGATATGTACGCCGAACCCGTCGGGGCCGCGATGATGGAGGGCTTTGGTCAGGGCCTGCAACTGCGCAGAATCCGGTTGAGTGTCGCGTCTCATGACGCCCGCAATGCCGCACATGTCGTCTGGTCTTCCCCGAATAAGCCCGCGCGCAACCGATGCGACGCGGTTATTAAGGGGTTGACACCACGTGGCGGCGCAGGTCGTAAAAAAATATTTACGGTCGATTTACAGTCACGGAGCCATGACGGTGTCATACGGATCGGGCCGAACCTTATGCGAGACAACATGCTTTCCGGCGTCAAACTCAGCTTCTGCATCATCGCGAAAAATGAAGCTGATCGCATCCTTGCCTGCCTTGAGGCGGCGCGTGGCCTCTCCGATGACGTCGTCGTCATCGACAGCGGTTCAACCGATGGGACGGTCGAATGCGCCAAAGCGGCCGGGGCGCGCGTGGTCCATCATGACTGGCGCGGCTATGGTCCGCAAAAGCGTTTCGCGGAAGATTGCGCCCGGCATGACTGGATCCTCAATCTCGACGCCGATGAATATCTGTCGGAGGCGCTGCGCGATGAGATCGCCCGCCTGATGGCGGTCGGTCCCGCCCTGGCGGGCTACAGGCTGCGCATCATGAACGTCTATCCCGGCAAGGCGGCGCCGCGCTTGTGGGCCGACTACAACAATTATGTCCGCCTCTACGACCGGCGCGTCATGCGCTTTCGCGACAGCCCGGTGCATGACACGGTGGACGCCGGCGCGCATCCCGTCGGCCAGTTGCGCGCGCCCGTCATCCATCATTCGGCGCGCTCTTACGCGCACATACGGGCCAAGCTCGACGCCTACGCCAGCCTGCAGGCGCGCACGCTGAAAAAGCCGGACTGGGCGCTGTGGCTGCGCGTCCCGCTCGAATATCCACTGACCTTCCTGAAGTTTTTCATCATGCGTCGGCACTTCACGGGCGGTCTGGACGGGGTGATCAGCGCGCATCTGGCCGCAGAGGCGCGTTTTTTCCGCCTGTTCAAAATGATGCGCGCCAATCGTTCAGTCTCCGACGGCGCAGAGTGAGCGCACGGCCCGCGCCAGGCGCGCAGCCCCGGCTTCGAAACCATAGGTCTCAAGGGCGACGCGCTGCGCCGCGACGGCCGTCTCGCATGCCTGCGGATACCGGTCGAGCGCGGTCTGGATCGCTGCCGCCAGAGCCTGCGAATCGCCAGGCCGCGCGAGGGTTCCTAGCCGCCCTTCGTTCAGGATCTCGCGGGGCCCTTCGATGTCGGAGGCGACGACGGGCACGCCGGCGGCCATCGCCTCGATCACGACCAGACCGAACGGCTCGTAACGCGACGGCGCCAGCGCCAGATCGGCCTGCGCCATAAATGCGGCGCGGTCCTCGATCCAGCCCTGAAAAGCTACATGGCGTTCGAGGCCTAGCCTTTGCATCTGGGCGCGCAGCTTGGGGCCTTCCTCGCCGTCGCCGCCGATGACGAGCGAAAACGCCTGGCCGGCGTCGCGCAGCCGGGCGGCGGCATCGAGCAGGACGTCGAATCCTTTTTGCTCATGCAGGCGGCCGAGGGCGGCGATCACCGGCGTGGCGGACTTCGTCGCGCGGACCGCGCCGGTTTCTAGCCGGGCGAAGTTGGGCATGGAGCGCAGATCGACCTCAGGCATATAGGCGCGCGCCGCCGTCAGCACGCTCGAACTGACGCACAGGGCGGCGCGGCAACGCTTAAGATGGGCTTTGAAAAAAGCGTTATGCAGCACACATACCGTGCGGGTGCGCGTCGGCATAAACTTGGAGAGCGCGAGACCTGCGGCGCGATTGCCGTGCGTCAGGACGAGGTCAGGACGAAAGGTTCGGTCCAGACGGGCCAGGCGCAGCATGGCGGCGGGATCGAGATTGAAGCGCGCCTTGACAGCGGCGAAGCCGGAGGATGGCAGCCTTTCGGCGAGAACGCCCTGCGGGTGCCCGGCGCTCAACACGTCAAACCCCTGCGCGCTAAGGGCCTGGTGATAGGTCAGGGCCATACTTTCGACGCCGCCGCGCACCCGCGCCAGCATGATGTTCAAAACCCTTAATGGTCGCGCCATGGCGATGTCCGTGTATGAAGGTCAGGCGCGTCGCCGCCGATTGGCGACACTTAAGCCAAGATCGTCTTCCAGCAAAGACACACGGTCGAACAGGGCTCTGTCATCGCGCAAGGGCGCCGCTTTCTGCGCTGGCTCGCCGGATGTCGCGTGACAAGATCATAAGCTCGAACCCTACGGATAATTACCGGATCAGCCTGAACATGAGCCGGCGCTTT
>DATMTF010000195.1:0-2969 GCA_035565015.1 Asticcacaulis sp.
ATAAACATATCTTTATATGGTTATGCCAAACCTTAGCGATTGGAAAGTCCGGCCATGCGTTCCTCCTATATCTTCACCTCCGAAAGCGTTTCCGAAGGCCATCCCGACAAGGTCGCCGACCGCATCTCCGACGTGGTGGTCGACGCCTTTCTGGCGCGCGACCCCGAAGCGCGCGTGGCGTGCGAGACGCTGGTGACGACCAACCGCATCGTGCTGGCCGGCGAGGTGCGCGCGGGCGACGACGAGATCGAAGGCATCATCCACGGACTTGAAGAGAAGGTGCGCCACGCCGTCAAGGACATCGGCTACGCACAAAAGGGCTTTCACTGGGCGACCGCCGACTATGCCTGCTACCTGCACGCCCAGTCCGCCGACATCGCCATGGGCGTCGATTCCGGCCACAACAAGGATGAGGGCGCAGGCGATCAGGGCATCATGTTCGGCTATGCGACCGCCGAGACCGAGGAACTGACCTCGGCGCCGCTGCAATGGTCGCATAACATCCTGCGCCGCCTCGCCGAGGCGCGCCGCTCCGGTCAGGCGCCGCAGCTTGAACCCGACGCCAAAAGCCAGGTGACGGTGCAATATGAGAACGGCGTCCCGGCGCGCATCTTAAAAATCCTCGTCTCGCATCAACATGATGACGGCCTGACCCCGAAGGATGTCGAGGCGATCATCAAGCCTTACGCGCTCGACGTCCTGCCCGAAGGCATGGTGACCGACGAGACCGAATGGCTGGTCAATCCGACGGGCAATTTCGTCATTGGCGGGCCAGACGGCGATGCGGGCCTGACCGGACGCAAGATCATCGTCGACACCTATGGCGGCGCGGCCCCGCACGGCGGCGGCGCCTTTTCGGGCAAGGATCCGACCAAGGTCGACCGCTCGGCGGCCTATGCCTTGCGCTATCTGGCCAAGAATGTTGTGGCGGCGGGGCTGGCGAAGAAATGCACGCTTCAGGTCGCCTACGCCATCGGCGTGTCGCGCCCGTTGAGCTTCTATGTCGATACGCACGGCACGGGCGAGGTGTCGGAGGAAAAGCTGGAGGCCATCCTGCCGGAACTGATCGGCGGCCTGACCCCGCGTTCGATCCGCACCCATCTGGGCCTCAACCGCCCGATCTATCAGCGCACCACCGCCTATGGCCATTTCGGCCGCCAGCCCGACGCCGATGGCGGCTTTTCATGGGAGCGCACCGATCTGGTCGAGGCGCTCAAGGGCGCGTTTTAACCCGCGCTTAGGATCGCCTGCGCCTGCGCCAGATGCAGGCGCTCAACCATTTCGCCATTGACGGCGACCACGCCCGCTTCGGTGGACGCGAAGGCGGCGACCACCGCCTGCGCCCAGGCGATCTCGGCGTCCGACGGCGAAAAGGCGGCCCGGCACGGAGCGATCTGATCGGGATGGATCAGGGTCTTGCCGTCGAAGCCGAGCGCGCGTCCGTGCTCGGCTTCGGCCCGAAAGCCCTCCGCATCGCGAAAGGCGTTATAAACGCCGTCCAGCGCCACAAGCCCGTGGGCGCGCGCATGCACGACGATCTGCGACAGGGCGTAGGCGATGTCGGCGCGCTGCGGCAGAGGGCGCGTCCGCAGGGATTTGCGCAGATCGTTCGGCCCGGCGATCAGGCCCGCCAGCGGCATGCCCGCAATCTCCCACAGATTGGCGACGCCCTCGGCGGTTTCGATCATCGCCCAGACCGGAATCTTCGGCCACGCCATCATCACCGCGCGCAGGTCTTCGGTCCCATTGACCTTGGGAACGACCAGCCCGTCGAGCCGCAGACCCGTCAGCGCCTTATGGATCGCGTTCAGGCTGCCCGGATGGATGCGGACCAGCACATGCGCCGCGGCGAAGTCCTGAGACAAAACGCCGCGCAGGTTTTCCAGCGCCGCCTCGCGCTCCGGCGCCCCGACCGCGTCCTCCAGATCGAAGATCAGCGCATCGGCCTTTAAGGACGGCGCCTTGGCGACGGCGCGGGCATTGGCGGACGGAACGAACAGAACGGTGCGGAACATGGCGGGTCTCCTCACGCCCGCTATATCAGATGCGGCGGAATCGGCGCAAACCTCTTGCCACGCCTTCGCCGCAGTCCCATATTAGTCTCACCTAAAGATGGCGGCGGCATCATTCCCCGTCATGGCAATACAGGGGTTTTCGATGAACGACTTTGTCGGTCAAAATGTGCGCGCCCGGCCTACGGTCGAGGACCAGGCCCGCGATCTGGGCCTGAAGCGCTTCCTGCTCGGCATCTATCAGAAGATGGCGCTGGGTTTGCTGCTGACCGGCGCGACGGCCTGGGCGGTCGCCCATTCGCCCGCCATCCTGCAACTGCTGTACCGCGTCACGCCGGACGGTCAGATCGCAGGCTATACCGCGCTCGGCATGGTCTTCCTGTTCGCGCCGGTGGCGCTGTCGCTGGCGTCGGGCATGTTCATGTCGCGCCTGAATGTGGCGATGATGGCCCTGTTCTACTGGCTGTTCGTCGCCATAATGGGCGTGTCTCTGTCGTCGATCTTCCTGCTCTATACCGGCGTGTCGCTGGCCTCGACCTTCTTTATCACGGCGGCCGCGTTTGGCGGTCTTTCGGTCTGGGGCTATACGACCAGGACCAATATGACAGGCTGGGGCTCCTTCCTGGTCATGGCGGTGTTCGGCATCCTGATCGCCTCGCTGGTCAACTTCTTCTGGCTGAAAAGCGGCCTGATGGCGATGGGCATATCGGCAATCGGCGTGCTGATCTTCTCGGCCCTGATCGCCTACAAGACGCAATGGCTCAAGGGCGTATATTACCAGCTTGAACATTCGCAGGCCGGTCTGGCGGCGATGACCTATTACGGCGCCCTGTCGCTGTATATCAGCTTCATCAACCTATTCCTGAGCATCCTGCGCCTGTTCGGCGGTTCGCGTCGCTAATCGCGCAGTCAGCCAAAATCAAAAGCCCTCCGGTAGAAACCGGAGGGCTTTTTCAT
>DATMTF010000196.1:0-11167 GCA_035565015.1 Asticcacaulis sp.
CGGCCTCGCCCCTGTTTCGTCTCAAACTCTCCTGCTCCCGCCCTTGTTTATGATCGGTCCGACCGGTATAGGCAGGCGCAAGGCGTCATCACCAACCGGAACCGTCATCTCATGACCTCTGAAACGTCCGCTTCCGCTGCCTCCGCCGCCAACGGCGCCCAGGCGTTCAAGCCGCGCTTCGATCCGACCGACCCGATTTTCCGCTGGGTGTCGTTCGGCGCCGCCACCCTTCTGCTGGTGGTGCTGGCCGGGATCATCGGCTCGCTGGTCGTCGGCGGCTGGCCCGCCCTGTCGAAATTCGGGATCGGCTTCTTTATCAATTCGTCGTGGAATCCGGTGACCGAACAATACGGCGCCGCCGGTCCGATCGTCGGCACCATCATCTCCTCCGCGCTGGCGCTGGTCTTCGCCCTGCCGGTCGCGGTTGGCGTCGCGGTCTATCTGACTCAGTTCTGCCCGCGCTCGCTGGCCCAGCCCCTGTCGACGGCGGTCGAGCTGCTGGCGGGCATTCCGTCCATCGTTTATGGCATGTGGGGGCTGTTCGTGTTCGCGCCCTTCTTCGCCAACCATGTGCAACTGCCGCTGATGATGGCGGCTAAGCCCGGCTCGCTGCTGGACAAGCTGACCGCCGGGGTGCCCAATGGCGCCAATGTCTTCACCGCCTCGGTCATTCTGGCCATTATGATCCTGCCCTATATGGCCGCCGTGTTCCGCGAGCTGTTCCGTTCGATCCCGCCGCAGGTGCGCGAAGCCGCCTTCGGTCTGGGCGCGACGCCGTTCGAGGTGACGACCTCGGTGATCATTCCTTACGTGCAGAAGGGCATGATCGGCGTGATCATGCTGGGCCTGGGCCGCGCTCTGGGCGAGACCATGGCGGTGACCTTCATCATCGGCAATTCGCACCGCTTCCCCAAGTCTCTGTTCGATTCGAGCGCGACCCTGGCCTCGACCATCGCCAACGAATTCGCCGAAGCCACCACCGACATGCACACCTCGGCGCTGGTGGCGCTGGGCCTGGTGCTGTTCCTGATCACCTTTGCGGTTCTGGCGGCGGCGCGCGCGCTGCTGTCGTCGCAGCGTTACTAAGGGAGCAGGGATCATGAACCGCACCTTCCGCCGCAAGGCCGCCAATATCGTCTTTATCTCGCTGTGCGTGCTGGCGACCCTGATCTCGCTGCTGGCCCTGGGCCTGATCCTATGGTCGTTATTCAAGCAGGGTTTCGGGGCGATGAATCTGCAAATCTTCACCATGGACACCCCGGCGCCCGACTCCGTGGGCGGCCTGCGCAACGCTATCTACGGCTCGATCCTGATGTGCGCGGTCGGCATGGTGATTGCTCTCGTCATCGGCATCCTGGCCGGAACCTGGCTGGCCGAGATCGGCGGCGACACCCCTTACGGTCACGCCGTGCGCTTTCTCAACGACGTGCTGTTGTCGGCGCCGTCCATCCTGATCGGCCTGTTCGTCTATGAGCTGCTGGTCAAGCCGTTCCATGGCTTCTCCGGCTGGGCGGGCGCGGTGGCTTTGTCGATCCTGGCCACGCCAATTGTGACGCGCACCACCGAGGATATTCTGAACCTGCAGCCCAACGCGCTGCGCGAAGCGGGTATGGCGCTGGGCTCATCGCAGTTCACCACCATCCGCAAGATCATCTGGAAAGCGGCGGGCGCGGGCCTCCTGACCGGCGGACTTTTGGGCTTTGCGCGCATTTCGGGCGAAACCGCGCCGCTTCTGTTCACCGCGCTGAACAACCAGTTCTTCGAGGGCAATCTGGCCCACCCGATGTCGTCCCTGCCGGTCGTCATGTTCAACATGGCGCTCAGCCCCTATGCCGACTGGAACAAGCTGGCCTGGGCCGCCGCCCTGCTGGTGGCCGTGGCCGTCCTCATCGTCAATATCGTCGGGCGCTGGCTGGCGCGCGAAAAGCAACAACATTAACAACAACATTCATTTGGCACTCGACCGAGACCCATCATGACCGACACCACGTCCCCCGACTTCAAGAGCGTGATCGTCCCGCCTCCGGCCGGCAGCCTCGTGCTTGAGGTCAAGTCGCTCAACTTCTTCTACGGCGCGCATCAATCCCTGTTCGGCGTCGATCTGCCGGTGAAGCGCAACGCCATCACCGCCCTGATCGGCCCGTCGGGCTGCGGCAAGTCGACGCTTTTGCGCACCATCAACCGCATCTATGACCTCTATCCGGGTCAGCGCGCCGAAGGTGAAATCCTGTTCGACGGCGAGGACATCCTGAACGGCAAGATCGACGTCGCTTCCTTGCGCGCGCGCATCGGCATGGTGTTCCAGAAGCCGACGCCGTTCCCGATGTCGATCTATGACAATGTCGCCTATGGCGTGCGGCTGCACCAGTCGAAGTCGAAGGCCGAGATGGACGAGCTGGTCGAATCGTCTTTGCGCAAGGCGGCGCTGTGGGACGAGGTCAAGGACAAGCTGCACAAGTCGGGCCTTGGCCTGTCGGGCGGCCAGCAGCAACGCCTGTGCGTGGCGCGCGGCATCGCGGTCAATCCGGAAATTCTGCTGCTTGACGAACCGGCCTCGGCGCTCGACCCGGTCTCGACCGCCAAGCTGGAGGACACGCTGGAGGAGCTGAAGCGCGACTATTCCATCGTGATCGTCACCCACAACCTGCAACAGGCGGCGCGCCTGTCCGACTATACGGGCTTCATGTTTCTCGGCAAGATGATCGAATTCGGCCCGACCGAGGAGCTGTTCGTCAAGCCGAAGGTCGATAAGACCGGTGAGTATATCGGCGGTCGGTTCGGCTAAAATTTGCGGTAGATTCGCGTGAGGGCGGCCTGCGAACGGCCGCCTTTTGCGCTTCCGGTGCTCACGTACTTATGTACGCTCCGCTCCGGTTCTCAAAGGCAGCCATTCTCGACTCGCCCTGACGCGAATCTCTTCGCAAATTTCAATGCTAGCCCTTTTATTCCACATACAGCACTCTCGGATCGGCCTCGAAGCTTGTGCCGTCTGTGCGGGTGGCGCGGGCCGACAGGGTGTGCGTCCCGACGGTGAGCGAACCCTTGGAGAAGCTGTAGGTATATTGCAGCTTCGGCCAGTTCGGGTCGTATTTCAACAGGTCCGGCGCACGGTGCGTCGGCTCGTCTATGCCGTAATCGGCGTGCGCGACCACCTTGCCGTCCAGCAGCATATCGACGGACTTCACCCCCTTGGGATCGGCGGCCATGCCGTACTTGATCCCCGTATCCTTGCGCGAAATAAAGTCGCCGCGCGTCGGGTGGGCGATATAGAGCTGCGGCACGAACGGGCAGGGCGTGGCATCGACCTGCGTATCGGTCAGGGGGACTGCGCGCACTTTCGCCGTGTAAATATCGATGGCGGTGCGGTAGGGCGGCAGGGCGTCGATTCTCTCCTTTTCCGCCTCGCCGAAATCCTTGCATATCTGAGTGTAGAGCGCGACCTGCTCCGGCTCGTGATAGATATAGGACGGCTCCAGCAGTGCCAGTACGACCGGTCCGCCCGCATGGTCCTTTAACAGCGCCTGACGGTCGAGACCCCAGTCATGCCGCGCCACCGAAAACATGCTGACATCGTCATACGGATCGCCCAGCGTATAGACGCGCAGGTCGCGATGGCCGTCGGCGGGAAATTCCAGATGCACGGCGGCGATATGACCATTGGTCGCCACGGCGGGGACCGCGCCGAACCGCGCCTGCGCACGCGCCATGGCCTTGCGCAGCGGCGTGTCGAGCAGGGTCCAGTCCTCGTTTTTGAGGATGTTGTAGGCGCGCCATTGCGAGCTGAGTCTGGCCGAATTGTCGTAGAGGATCTGATAGCCGGTCGCCGCCACGCCGATGGCCAGACCGATCAGCGGCCCGGTGGCGATCAGGGCGCTGCGCAGGCGTCGGCTGTTGAGATTTTTCGCATGGTCGGCGAAGCGGATCAGCACGCCCGGAACCAGAGGCAGCATGGGAATGGCGGCCATGAACGGCCAGTGCGGCATGACCTTTTTGTTCACCGTGGCTTCGAGTGCGTAGAAGATGAAGATCACCACGGTCTGCCATGCCAGCAAGGTATCGAGGCCGCGCTCCGGGCGCGCGCCGTCTTCATCCTTTTTCGGCCATAGCGCGTGCTTGACCGCGCCCCAGATAGCAATGAAAAACAGAGGCGTCCAGACGCCGAACTGGGTTTCGATCAGGCTGAGGACGTGTTTGGGGTCGGCGTCGTAATTGGGGCGGCGGATGACGTGAAATTCAATCGCTGGCCAGCCTTCGGAGGCATTGTAGAGGATGGCCGGAAGCAAACCGATGACGCCCAGCGCCGCTGTGATCCAGACGCCCGGATGCGTCCAGAACCTGCGCCCGCGCGGCTCGGCCAGCATGAAGACCACGACCGCGAGGCCCGGCACGAGGAAGCGGAAATGTACAAGCTGGCCGACGCCCGCGCACAGCCCGGCCCATATCCACCACTGCATTTTGTTTTTTTGGCCATCTTCACGCATGGCGCGCAGCAGGCAGCCCAGCATCAGGGCCAGCAACAGTTGCAGCGCGCCTTCGGGATAGAAGATGGTGCCGTTCAGGCTGATGGCCGGGATCAGCATCGAGATGATCGCCGCCCAGATGGCGTTGCGCTCGCTGGTCACCGGTTTAGCCATGAACCAGACCGCCCATGGAATCGCCATGGCGATGGCGAGGGCTACGATCCGCAACGGCTCGACATGCCAGCCGAAAAGGGTTGTCACCAGCCGCGCCAGCCACGGAAAGCCCGCCGGAATGTCGGGATAGCCAAGGGCCAGATACTGGCCCGACACGACGAAATGGCTTTCCTCCCAGATGACGTGGCTGATCAGGCCGACGCCAAACTTCCAGATAAGCATGAAGGCCCACAGGGCCAGAGCGACCTGTTTGAGCCGGTTGTCATCGCCGAAAAGCGGCTTTTGCGGCCCCGTCACGTTTGGCGCGGCGCCCAGTTCGTAAAAGTCCTGCATAGCGTTTTCCCTATCCCGCTGTTCTTTTGACAGGCCGCGGGATCAAGGTAAAGGGTCGCTACTTCGCAGGCGTCAGCAGGCCCATATCGCCGAGCCAGTCCGTCAGCCGCTGTGGCCAATCGCGCACAGTCTTATGATCGGAACGGTCGCCCATATTAAAGGCGTGCGGAACTCCGGCCATGACGTGACGCTCAAAGGGAACGTCAGGAAAGGCGTTGTACAGGCGCTCGATCGTGTCGGTGTCCGCCATCGCCATGCGGTCGGCGGAGCCGTTGAGGAGAAACACCGGCGGCGGCGCATGGTCGGTGAACGGAACGATGCCGAGCGGGCCAGGATAGATTTCGATGAGAAAATCCGGGCGCGCATCGACGCGGTCGATCGGATCGGCGGCGTTCGGATCGGCGGTCGGGGGATTGAAGGCCGCCATCGAGGTCAATTCGCCGCCGGCGGAAAAGCCCATGACGCCAATCCGGTGCGGGTCGACGCCATAATCGGCGGCGTGGGCGCGGACATAGCGGATGGCGCGCACGAGGTCGGATTTGGCGTCGCCTTCGATCGAGTAGGGCGAGCCCTTTTCCCGCGCCAGCACGTATTTGAGCGCAAAGGCGGTGACGCCGATCCCGGCGAGATACTGGCCCGGCTGTTCGCCCTCGGCGTGGAAGACGAGGTTCTGATGCCCGCCGCCCGGAACGACGATAATGGCGGTTCCGGTCGCCTTGCCCGCGGGCGGCGCGAAGATGGTCAGTGAGGGGTTGTTGATCGAACGCCACCACCAGTCGGCGTGCTGTTCGGTAATGTCGCGGCGCGATTCAAAACCGGGCTGGCCCCTGGCCCACAGCGGAATGACGGTCTGCGCTGAGGCAGGCGCGACGGCGGCGAGCGTCGCAAGGGCGAAAAGGAATGAACGCATGATATCCTCCCGGTGTATGATTTTGGGAGGAGGCTAAACTGGAAATCAGTCCTTGACCAGTTCGCGCGCGGCGGCGGAGACCGTGTAGTCGGCGGCGACGCGCACGTCGCGCAGATGGCGCACCTGACGGATCGACTCTTCGTAAAGCGGATGGGCCTTGTAGGCGCGGAAGTCTTCAAGCGTCTCGAATTCGCCATAGACGACGATGTCGATATCGTTGGCGATCTGGTCGATCTTTTCGTTGTAGGCGACTTCGAGCAGCTTCGCCTGCGGGATCTGGGTCAGCACCGACAGACCGCGATAGACGGCGTCACGATCCGCAGGCGTCTTGGCGTTGAACATCACGATATGGCGGATCATGCTTGGGACTCGTTTCAGGCTTAACGTGTGCGCCTCACTTAAAGCCTGACGCGGCCTCGTCAAGCCCTATTCGGCGCAGCCATCGGGTCCGCAGACTGCGCCCGAAGATTCGGCTTGCGTCTCGGCCTGAATCTGGCGCAGTGCGGCGGCGAAAGTCGCGACCGGCTGCGCGCCGGACAGGGCGTACCGGTTGTCAAAGACGAAGTAGGGCACGCCATTGACGCCATGGGCGCGGGCCATCTGTTCGTCCTGCGCCACCCTGGCCGCCAGGCTGGCGTCGGCCAGCGCCGCCGCCATGTCGGGGCGGGTCAGCCCGGCGTCTTCGCCGATCGCGAACAGGTTTTCACGATCAAATATATTCTCATTTTTTGAGAAATATGCGGCATACAATTTATTGAGCAATTGAAGCTGAACGCCTTTTTCCGCCGCCAGGGCCAGAAGCACATGCGCGTCGCCTGTATCGCCGATCAAGGTTCCGGAAAGCTGAAAATCAAGCCCGACCTGCGCGGCCATATCGGTGACGCGCTGTTGCTGGGCGTCGGCCTGAGCGCCGCGCAGGCCGTATTTGCGCGCCAGCATGGCCTCGACCGGCTCCGGCGCTGCGTCCGGCTGCAAACGAAAAGCGTGATGCACGATCTCGACCTCGGCGCCGGTCTGCGCGACCGCCTGATCGAGCGCCGCCTTGCCGATGGCGCAGAACGGACAGACGATGTCGGACCAGATGTCGATACGCATGCGAGCCTCCTTTTGCATGAACCGTATATATGATGGTTACGGTTTATCGCAAGGCGCATCGCGCAGACGATCCCACCAGGTAAATTTTAGAAGGAACGTGCAGGCGACGGCCAATCCCGCTGTCAGCCAGAATTTCGGCATGGCGTGGATGACGAGGAAGATGGCCGAGGCGGTCAGGGCGGTCTGCCAGACGACGCCAATCAGCACGTTCATGATGTCGACGCCGAAATCGCGATTGGGCTGGGCGTGCGGTTCGTCCTTGCGCAGCGCCTTCAGCACCGGCCCCCAGAAGCCCCAAGGGCGGGTCTGTTTGTAAAAGGTCTTGAGCGTTTCCATCTCTGTGGCCGGAGTCAGGTAGGAACCGATCACCGCCACGAACAGACAGGCCAGCATCAGCCACGGAAACGCGGCGAGGCCATCAATCTTCGCCACGGTCATCCACAGCGCCGCCACAACCCCGACCGTCATCGAAGCCGCATAGCCGGTCCCGTTCAGCCGCCACCAGTACCATTTGACGACATTGGCGACTGTATAGCCGCCATAGAGGCCGGTGGTGATCCAGGTGATGACCTCATTGAACGATTTCAACTGCCAGCCGATAGCGGCGGCGATGACCGCGAACAGGAAGGCGGTCAGCCAGGCCAGCCGCACCAGCGTTTTTTGGTCCGCGTCCGGTCTGATATATTTGCGATAGATGTCGTTGACCACATAGGCGGGCGCGGCGTTGAGCGAAGCCGAATAGGTCGCCATGAAGGCTGACAAAAGCCCAGCGAGCGTCAGGCCCAGTAGCCCCGGCGGCAGGAATCTATGCACCACCCACGGCAGGATAGAGTCGAAATCGCCTGAAAACGGCTTGCCCGCCGCTGCGGCCTGCGCCTGCATATGCGTCCATTCCGGTCCGATGAAGACTACGGCCAGAACGGCGAGGCCCGCGATCATCAGATAGCGCGGGAACAGCAGCACGATATTGACGAAGCCGGAAATCTTGGCCGCCTCGCTGGGCGAGCGCGCCGATAACAGGCGCTGCATGTCGTAATTCGGCGCCGGACCCGCCATCGCCTTCAATATGCCCTGAAAGGTCATCAGCCCCATGAACAGCGCGAAATAAGAATAGCCTTCGCTGTTGATGGTCGTGATGGCCGACGCAGCGATGACGCGGTTCTCAGGCTTGGCGGCGCGGACGACGGCGTTCCAGTCGAGGTCGAGCTTCCAGCCGAACAGAAGCGAATCCCAGCCATGCGGCACGGCGGCGCGGATCATGTCGGCGCTGACCGTCGTCATGGCGATCCAGGCGATGGCGATGCAGACGACGAGCTTGATGAAGAATTGCAGCACCTCGGTCATGACCACCGAATACATGCCGCCCTTGACCGAATAGACGGTGGTCAGAGCCACCACGATCAGGCCGTAGAGCTTGTCATTGACCTCCGGGTCCGCGGTCAGCCGCCACGGCGCGAACTCGGCCACCAGCTTGCCGATGCCGAGGAAGCCATAGGCCAGCATGCCGACCACCATGATCAGGGCGAAGATGACATTGATCAGGTGCGAGGCGCGCGCGCCGGGGCCGTCGCCGAAGCGGAAGGTCATCCATTCCGCGCCCGTCAGCCTGCCCGAACGGCGCAGCCAGACAGCCAGGAACACCATCAGGAAGATCTGGTTGAACACCGGCCACAGCCAGGGAATGAAGACCGACTTCAGCCCATAGACGACCAGCAGCCCGACCATCCACATGGTGCCGCCGACATCGAACATGCCCGACGCATTGGAAAGGCCCAGCACGTACCAGGGCAGGCGGTTGCCGGCGAGGAAGTAGTTGGACAGGCTGCCCGACGACAGTTTCGACACCCAGAAGCCGAGACCGAGGGTCAGGATCAGATAGCCGGCGATGATGGTCAGGTCGATGGGGTTGAGGGTCATGGTTTCCTGCCTGTTTTATTGTTTTATCAGCCCAGACGTTTGACAAGTTCGAGCATGGCGCGGCCATTATGGTACGGGCATTTCCACAGGCTGAGAAGCGCCTGTGGCGGACGCTTGGCGTCGTGCGCATACCAGGTCCATTCACGGCCTTGAGCAGCGCCATAGTCGGATTTTATGCGCGCCCACAGACGCAGGGCGGCGTCGGCATAGGCCTTCTCGCCGGTCATCTGAAACGCATTGACGAAACCGACCAGCCCTTCGGCCTGTCCCCACCATTCGCCGTCGGCGTCGAGGCGACCGTCGAAGCCGCGCTCATAAGCGATCCCGCCGTGGTCCAGCACGCCCTGCTCCAGCGTCGCGCGGGCCAGGGCCAGCACATGCGGCCTGGCGCGCGCGATCAGGGCGGGATCATCAAGCGTCTCTGCGGCCTCCCACAGAAGCCAGCTCGCCTCAATGTCATGGCCATAGGAGACGGCATGGGTGCGGTCGGTCCAGTCCATGTCAAAGAACAGCCGCAAATGGCCATCTGAACCCATGAAGCGGTCGATAAACACCTGCGTCGCGCGTCGCAAGGCCGTCTCGCTGGCGGCGTCGGGCGCGACCTGATGCAGGCGCGTATAGGCTTCCAGCACATGCAGGTGGGTGTTCATCGTCTTGGGCGCGTCCATATCCTTATCGGACAGGCGCGGGTCGATCACGGCGGCCCAGTCGCGCGTCAGGGCTTCGATATAGCCGCCGCGCGCGCCGTCCCAGAACCGCGTCTCGATCAGATCGCGCAAGGCGCGCGCTGTCGCCAGCGCCGTCGGATCATGCGTCGTGGCGTAATATTCAGCGAAGCCGTAAAGCGTGAAGGCCTGCGCATAGGCCTGTTTTTTCGTATCCAGCGGCGCGCCCGTCGCATCGACGCTCCAGAAGACGCCGCCCTGCTGCGTGTCGAACAGATGCGCCCTCAGATAATCCGCCGCGCGCCGCGCCGAAGCCGTCTCGCCGGCGGCGGAAAAGAACCACAGCATGCGGGCATTGAGGATCGCCGCCCTGGACGCTGTGGGGACGGGCTGGCCGGAGGCATCGATCTCGCCGTAAAAGCCGCCGCGCGGGTCGGGCGCATTTTCCGACCACCAGCGCAAAATGGCGTCAGCCTCAGCGTGCGCCTCCTGTCGGAAGATGTCGAGCGCCGCTCTCATCGCGCCATAAAGGCTTCATTTTTGGCGATCAGGTCGAGACGCTGGCTCACGCACGCCGCCGAGGTCAGCGGGTCCGGCGGCGTATTCAGGCAGTAGTCCGTCAGTTGCGCCACCGATGAGGTCGCCACATGCAGGCGCGTGTCCGACGAGGCGTAATAGATGAAGACCCGGCCCTGATCCTCGATCCAGCCATTGGAGAAGACGACGTTTGATACGTCGCCGACGCGCTCATCGCCCTGCGGCGCGATCAGGCAGCCGCCCGGCGCATGGGTGACGACCCACGGGCGTGTGAGGTCGGTCATGAACAGGTACAGCACGTAGCGCAGGCCCGCCGCCGTATTGCGCACCCCGTGCGCCAGGTGCAGCCAGCCGTGTTCGGTCTTGATCGGCGCCGGTCCCTGGCCGTTCTTGACCTCCTTGATCGTGTGATAGACCTTATTATCGACAATGGTTTCGGTTTCGATGACCGCATGGGCCATGTCGTCACAAAGGCCCCAGCCTATGCCGCCGCCTGAGCCGACCGAGATGAAGCCGTCCTGCGGGCGGGTATAAAGCGCGTACTTTCCATCGACGAACTCAGGATGCAGGACGACATTGCGCTGCTGGCCGGATCTGGTGATCAGATCGGGCAGGCGCTGCCAGTCCACCAGATCCTTCGTGCGCGCGATGCCGCACTGCGCCGTGGCGGCGCTCAGATCGTGCGGCTGGTTCATATCCTTGCGCTCGGTACAGAACAGGCCGTAGATCCAGCCGTCCTCGTGCCGGGTCAGGCGCATGTCGTAGACGTTCGTATCCGGCTCCTGCGTCTGTGGCAGGATCACCGGACGCGGCCAGAAGCGAAACTGATCGACGCCGTTCGGGCTTTCCGCCACCGCGAAAAACGACTTGCGGTCATCGCCCTCAACGCGCGCCACGACGATGTAACGACCGTCGAACAAGAGCGCGCCCGCGTTGAAGACGGCGTTGATTCCCATCCGCTCCATCATGAACGGATTGGTCTGCGGATCAAAATCGTAGCGCCATTCCAAAGGCGCATGGGCGGCGGTCAGAACCGGATGCGCATAGCGCTGATAAACGCCGTTCGTAACCGGTGT
>DATMTF010000197.1:0-15888 GCA_035565015.1 Asticcacaulis sp.
CTCGTCGAGGAGCAGCCCAATATCCGGCTCTATCCTTTGTGGGACCGTTTTGAGCGCGACATTACCGACGTCTTGCGCGTCGATCCGGACAATGCGACGGCGCGCGCCTACTGGGTAGAGAAGAATCCTGAACAGCCCTATGCCGATTATAGGCCGACGCCGGCGCCGACGGGCGTGCCGCCATGGGCATGGGCGCAGAGCCAGGATCTGAAACTCTACCGCCAGTTCGCCGACTGGTGGATCGACCACCGCCAGATATCCGATGGCGAGTCCAGGGGCGAATTTGGCGGCGGCCTGTCAGACGACACCGACCTCGTCAACCAATGGGTGCCTCTGGCCCTGATGGGGGTCGAGCCTGAGAAGATCATAAAATCGCAGGAGGCCGTCACCGACGCGACCTTCTTCAATGGCATGTGGAGCGGGGGTTTGAGCCGCATTCGCGCCGATGAGCTGCATTCCTATGAGGAAGGGATCAACGCCGTGGCGCAGTCCATGCTGATCGACTGGGGCAATCCGGCCTATATCGAGCATGGCATGGCGGTGGCGCGCGAATATCCGCGCCTGATGCAGGTCAATCAGGCCGGACACAGGCATTTCGTGTCGAGCTACTATTCGGGAACCGATATCGACCGCGACGACGGCTTGGGCGGACAGAAGCCCGACAGCCTGCTGGTCACCCATCCGGGTCTGATGCTGGTCGATTATAATGGCGACCCGAAGACCAAAGCCATATTGCTCAGTTTGCTCGACGGCTGGCTGGCGCATGGCGAAAAGACCGCGCGCGGCTGGAGCTTCCCGTCCGATATCGACTGGGCGACGGACAAGGGGAGCGGCCACGGGGTCGATATCGCAGTTCACGACTTCTGGGCGGCCTATACATGGACGGGCGACGATAAGTATCTGCAACCTATGGACGGCGCGCTGAACGGCGATCTCGGCGGGCTGACCAATCTCAACGCCGACGTGCTGCATCGGGTTCGGGGTGAGGATAAGCAGGCGCAAAAGATCGCGGCGGGCGCCGATCAGGCGGGCGGCGGGACGATCGACCGTAATCTTGGCGGCGCGACGGCGGGGCAGTTTGCGCGCTTCGTGCGCTGGCAGGAAACAGGCGATAACGCCATTCTGGCCGGTCTCTATGGCGAGGAAGTCGAAGCGGTCACGCAGCGCATGCCGGTTCTGACCTCGCTGGAAGCCTGGGTGGACCGGGTCAGCGTGCCGAGCGACCTTTTGCAAAGGACGCGGCTGGGCGGGGTCGCGCACCGGCGCATGGCCTTCTATCCGGGCAATCTGGTGAGCTGGCGGTTTGCGTCGGGGGACCATGAGGTGTCCGGCGAAAACGTCGCCATCCTGATCCGCAAGGGCGATCCCAAAGCCTTTTCCGTCACCGCCTATAATCTGACCGATCAGCCGGTCACCGCGCACATGACCGGCGCGCAACTGGCCGCCGGGATGTGGACACTGACCGGGCCGGATGGTGCGCGGGAGGTGCGGCTGGAGCGCGGGCGCAGTGTGGAATTGTCCCTGCCGCCGCGTCAGACAGTTCGTTTCGATCTGACGCTGAAAACGCCGGGGGACGATCCGGCGACGCGGCCCGATATCGGCCTTTCGCGCCGCGATCTGGTTCTGAAGGGCGGCGTGCTGACCATCACCGCGCACAGTCTCGGCGCCATGCCGACACCGGCGGGCGTGGCGATCGTCACGGACGCGGCGGGGCATGAGCTGACGCGCGCGCGTTTCGGACCTTTGCCCGCGCCGACGGACCTGTTGCCGAAGACCGTTCAAATCAGGGCCAGATTGCCGAAGACGTCCGGGCTGGTGCGCGTCACGCTGCGGCTGGAGGGTCAGCCGGATGAGATTACGCAGATCAACAACAGCGCCGCAACGCCGGGCGCATGAGTTCACAGGCGGGGGAGACTTACATCATGCGACATATCATCCGATTCGGTCGGGATTCGGTTTTGGCTTTGACAACAGGCTTTATCGTTCTGGCGTCGGCGAGCCATGCTCAGGAGGCGCAAACCTCGTCATCGTCGTCATCCGCCGCCGTCAATACGGCGACGGACAGCCAGGAGGCGCAAACGGTCACCATTTTCGGCAAAAAGCGCGAAAAGGGCGATCCGACCATTACGCAGATCCCAACCCATGACGCCGACTCGTGCGGTTTCATGAACAATTACGATCCGGCCAATGAAGAGATCGTGCAGGACTATCTGAAATCGTTTTACGGCGACTACACCTCGACCATCGGCGGGGGCATGAACGGCGACTCGTCCGGCGCCGATCAGAACGGCGTGCGCTTCAAGGACAATTCGCCATTCGGCAATGTCTCGGAAGACAATGCCGCCGACCACAACACCTTGCCAGGCATGCAGATCAACGGGACCGACGCGAACGGCGCGCCGACGGATAATACCGGCGCCGGTGGTAGCTGCCTGCCGTCCGATAAGGTGTTCGCGGCGGGGCGTTCCTATATTGCGCGCACCGATCATTCGCTGAAGGACGCCTTCGCCGCCTTCGACGCCAAGGACTACCCAAAGGCGCTCGACCTGTTCCACAAATCCTACGAGAAGATGGGCTACGATTCCGCCGCCCTGATGGAAGGCAAGATGTATCTGGCCGGAATGGGAACCAGGGCCGACGCGCAGCAGGCGATTATCTGGCTGAAAAAGGTCGTCGAGGCGCGTTTCGGTCCGGGCGACGTGCTGGCCTTCAATCCCGACGATCCGACCTATATGAACACCCGCATCGACGCCGCCATGACTTTGGCGAAGATTTACATGGTCGGGTTGGGCGGAATTACGCGCGACGCCGCCGAGGCCAAACGCTGGTACATGAAGGCTGACGATTTCGGCTATATGCCCGCCACGCATACGGTCGGGCAGATTTATGAATATGGCTATGCAGGCGAGAAGAACCTGCCCAAGGCGGTCGGCTATTTCAAGAAGGCCGGGACGGCGGGCTATACGCCGTCCATGTACGAACTGGGCGAGCTTTACCGCAAGGGCGGCGATGGCGTGAACGCGGACGACAGGCTGGGCGCGCAATGGTTGATGGAGGCGGCCAAGCGCGGCCATCCCGACGCGCTCTACGCCATTGGCAATATGTACGATCTGGGCGAGACCCTGCCGCACGATCCGCAAAAGGCCGTCGTCTATTATAAGGAGGCCGCGCTGAAGGGCCAGGCCGACGCGCAGGACGCCATCGGTCTGATGTTCTATACCGGCGAGGTGGTCGGTCAGGACTATGACGCGGCGCGCAAATGGTTCTACCAGGCCGCCCTGCAGCGCCAGCCCGACGCCATGTTCAATCTCGGCGCCATGTACGCCAACGGACAGGGCGGGGACAAGGATCTGGTCAAGGCCTATGTGTGGCTGACCCTGGCCAAGGCCGAAGGCGCCGATCAGGCCGCTCCGGCTCTGACGACAGTGGCCGCGCATATGAGCGCCGACGACCGGACCAAGGCCGACGCCTTCCTGCAGCCGAAGGCGCCAAGCTGAATAGGGATATTGCGTTTTTGAAAAATAGCCGGATTTTGGCCTCAATTTGCGACGGAATGACGGATTTTGAGCGTTAAGGAGCAAATTCGATCATTTAACTCTGCAAAGATTGGCCCTATGCCCCGACTGACTTTCCGCCATGTCTTACCGCCTGTAGGTATTGTCAGTCTGTTGGCGTTAATGGCGGCGGGGTCGACTCTGGCGCAGACGCAGAACCAGCCGACGAAAAAGCCGCAGAACGCGACGGCTAAGGCGGACGCGCCGACATCGGGCGCGGGCGACAGCGCGGCGGCGGCTGAGGTTCCGACCACGGTGACCGTTCGGGCGCAGAAGCCGGCCATCCAGCACAAGGCCGACCGCGACGTTTATGACGTGACGCAGGATCCCGACGCCGCCACCGGCAGCGCCGCCGACGTGATGAACAATATTCCGGCGGTGACGGTCGATCAGGACGGTTCGGTCGCTTTGCGCGGCGATACGAATGTGCAGATCTACATCAACGGCAAGCCCAGTTCGCAGATGCAGGGCGACGACCGCGGTCCGGCGCTGCAAAGCCTGTCGGCGGACGATATCGACTCCGTCGAGGTGATGACCAATCCGTCGGCGGCCTTTGGGGCCGACACGGGCGGCGGCATCATCAATATCGTGCTGAAAAAGGGTAAGCATATCAAGCCGAACACCTCGTTCAACATCGCCATGGGCGATGCGGGGCGCTACCAGTTCGGCTTCCGCTCCGGAACCAATATCGGCAGGCTGACCCTGAATGGCGGCGTGAATCTGCGTTCGGATGCGCGCAAGAACGGTTCGCACAGCGACCGCCAGCGTATCGACCCGGATACGGGAGACGTGCGCGCCTCCAGTCAGGATAGTCAGTCCAGAAACCGCACGCAGAACATCTCGGCCAATCTGCACGCCGATTATGACGCCACCGATTATGACACCGTGTCGGCAGAGCTGCATGTGTCGCGCCGCACACAGGAGGGCTACAGCGCAAACGAATACCGCTATTTCGACGACGCCGGAGCGGTGAGTTCGGCCTATGCGCAACTGGGCGATCAGCGCGGTCCGTCGGACCACGCCAGCGCAAGCTTAAGCTGGGATCATCGCGGGCGGGACAATCCCGACAACGACTTCAAGCTGGAGATCAAGCACTCGGAATCGACGCCGGAGCATGAAAGCGACTATCGCCAGATCTATCATCAGCCCTTGAAGCCGGACGCCTTCTATGCGACGCGCAGCAGGACGCGCAACGTCAATGACGATTTCAGCGGCGACTGGAAGCGCGTATTCGGGGGCGGCCAGCAGGTGCAGGCGGGCTGGGACGTGCAGCATACGCAGTCCGACGCCTGGAATTACCGCTCGATGAACCACGCCGAGGGCGAGGCGGAGGTCGCCAATCCCAACTACACCAACCAATTCAATGTCGATCAGACGATTTCGGCGGGTTATGTCACCTGGCAGAAGACGCTCGGCAAGTTCTCGGCGCAGGTCGGGCTTCGCGGCGAAAAGCTGGACGAGACGCTCGATCAGGTCACATCGGGCATTGAGGCGCATGTCGATCAGGTGAGCTGGAATCCGAGCCTGTTCCTGCTCTACACGATCAATGACAAGGACGGTCTGCGCGCCTCCTACGGCCACAAGATCGTGCGTCCCGGCGCCAACCTGCTCAATCCGTTCCTGCGCTATGGCGACGCGCAGAATGTCAGCTCCGGCAATCCGTATCTGCTGCCCGAACAGGTCGAAACCTGGGAGCTGGAGTACGACCACACCACGCGACCGTTCAACGCCTCGGCGACCCTGTTCTACAAGACGGTTACCGACAACTTCTCGCGCGCCAGCGACTATTTGCCGGGATCGAGCGATGTTTTGCTGACCACCAATATCAATGACGGCTCGCGTAAAAATGTCGGCTTGCAATATTCGCTCAACGGCCAGGGCGATGTGCTGCGCTACGGTCTGAACGGCGTGCTGGGCTGGTCGAGCCAGGACTCGACCGATTACGTCACCCATGCGCCCGTGCATCGCGAGAGCGGCAATTCGAGCGCGCGCCTCTATGCGCGCTGGTCGCCCGACAAGAAGAACACGCTGGGACTATTCGTGCGCTGGCGCGGGCGCCAGCTTCTGTCGCAGGGCTATCGCGACGGTTCGACCTCGCTGAACCTGTCCTATCAATACCAGATCGTGCCGAACAAGGTGCAGGTCACCATGAATGCGCGCGACATCCTGGCCAGCGAAGGCGGGCGCAGCGTGACGCAGACCAGCACGGTCTATAATGTCGTCGACCGCTATGATTATGGAGCCACCTTCATGCTGGCCCTGCGTTATACGTTTGGCGCGCCGCGCGACCCGCAACCGGATCAGGACAGACGGCGCGACAATCAAGGGCCGATGCGCCAGCGCAGCGATTCTTTTTAAAGCTGATAATCAGGCTGACGAATCGTCCGCGATTCGCCACAATTGGCGGTAATAAGCGGCGGATTATTCGCGTATCGGGCCCGTTATGGCGCAAGCACCTATCTTTTACGACCCGACGGGCCGGCGCCGACGCGCCTCCCTGATCGGGGTCGTCACCCTGATCGTTCTGGCGGTTCTTCTGTTCGTCGGACTGGTCCTGTCGATTGTGATCGTGCCGTTGCCCAAGGGGCTTGACCTGCATATGGAGTATCCGCGTCCGGAAGCCTCCAGGATCTTGCTCAACCACGCCAATCCACGTCATAGGCCCTTGAGCGCGACGCGTGGGGTCGCCAATGTCAACCAGACGATCGTGGCCTTCTATACCCCATGGGATGACGCAAGCCGGGCCTCGCTCGAAAAACATATCAATAATATCGACGTTCTCGCGCCGGTCCTGGCGTCGGTGACCGGGCCGAAGCACAATTTTATTTATCAGCGCGATGACGCCCTGACCTATCTCATCCAGAACGCCGCCCACCGTCCCGCTGTATGGATCACATTGCAGAACGTGGCGCAGGATAATTGGGACAGCGTAAATACCGCGCGTCTGCTAAATGACCGGTCGGCGCGTCACAAGCTGATCCTTCAGATCGGCGATATGCTGCGCAAGGAACATGCGCAGGGCGTTGTGTTCGATTTCGAGGCCTTGCCAGACGCCAGCCTCGCGCCTTATCTGACCCTGATCCGCGAGGCGAGGGCCAGTCTCGGCTCGCAGGGTTACGCCGTCACCTTGACCGCGCCGGTGGATACGACCGTCTGGAATTTACGGGCGTTCGCCAATGCCGCCGACCGCCTTTTCCTGATGATCTATGATCAACACTCCATGGCCGACCCGGCAGGGCCGATTGCAGGCCAGGACTGGTTCAACAATCGACTGGCCTATGCGCTCAAATCCGTGCCGCGCGACAAGGCCATCGTCGCCATCGGCTCCTACGCCTACGACTGGACCAAAACGACCGACGGAGGCCTCAACGTCACGCCGCGCACGGTGGAAGAAGCCTGGCGAATCGCCCGCGAGTCCCAGGTCCAGATCCAGTTTGACCCATCTTCAGGTAATGCGCATTACGCCTACAGCGAAGGCGGTCGCGAGCATGAGGTCTGGCTTTTGGACGCGGTCAGCGCCTGGAATCAACTTCGTTCGATTGATGACTCCAATGCCTGGGGCGTCGCCCTGTGGCGCGTCGGTTCGGAAGATCCCGGCGTCTGGAGCGATTTTCGCATCTTTCAGACGACGACTACGCCAGATTTGAGCCAGTTGACGCCGCTTGGCGACGTCGATGTCGAGGGCAATGGCGAGATCGTTCATATCGACGCGACGCCGACCAAAGGCGACCGCGATGTGGTGTTCGACCGCAATCGCATCGCCCAGGACGAGACCTACAAGGCCCTGCCGACGCCCTATGTCGTGCGCCGCACCGGCTATTCGCCGGGCAAGCTGGCCCTGACCTTCGACGACGGGCCGGACGCGCGCTGGACGCCGCGAATTCTCGACATCCTAAAAAGAGAGCATGTGCCGGCCACCTTTTTCGTCATCGGCGAAAAGGCGATCGAACATCCCGAACTGCTGCGTCGCATGGTCGATGAAGGGCATACAATCGGCAACCACTCCTACACCCACCCCGACATGTCGAAAGTGCCGCCGTCCTGGCTGCGTTTCGAGCTGAACTCAACCCAGCGCGTGGTCGAGGCCTATACAGGACGCTCGATGCGCCTGCTGCGCATCCCCTATTTCGGCGACGCCGAGCCGACGACGGAAAACGAACTGGGACCGGCGCTGGCGGCGCAGACTCTCGGCTACACCAATGTCGGCCTGCACGTCGATTCCGAGGACTGGCAAAAGCCCGGCGTGCCCGCCATCATTCACAATGTCCTGCAAGGCGTCGCCGACGGCGAAACCAGCCAGTTAACGCCGCAATGCAAATACGATCCGTCTGAATGCCGGTCGGGCCAGATCATTCTGATGCACGATTCCGGCGGCGACCGGGAGCAGACCATCAAGGCGCTGCCGGTCATTTTAGAGACACTGAAGAAGGAGGGCTATCAGTTCGTCCCCGTCGGACAACTGGTCGGTCTTGATCAGGATCAGATCATGCCCAAGGTCTCAGGCTCAGATCTGGCTGAGGTGCGTTTCGATGTCGGCCTGTTCATCCTGATGGCGTGGGGCGTCAAGGCGTTACAATGGTTATTCATCATCGCCATCGTGCTGGGGATTAGCCGCGCTCTCCTTCTGTCGGCTCTGGCGATCTGGGCCGAGTTTACCGGCCATATGGACCCGCCGGGCAGCGACGGAGATCCTGAGCATGAAAAGGCGGTCGCCGACTATGTCAATGCGAGCTTCGTCAGCGTGGTCATCCCGGCCTATAATGAGGCGCGGGTGATCGAGGCGTCGGTGCGCCGCGTGCTGGCCACGGTCGGCGTCGGGCTTGAGGTCATTGTTGTGGATGATGGCTCCAAGGACGCCACCTCGCAGATCGTGCGCGAGGCCTTCGCTGACGACAGCCGCGTTAAGCTGATCACGCAAGCGAATGCGGGCAAGGCCGCCGCCGTCAATAACGGCATCGCCGCGGCGAAGGGAGAGATTCTCATCGCGCTCGACGCCGACACCCAGTTCGAGCCGGAGACAATAGCGCGCCTTGTGCGCTGGTTCATCCGGCCGGAGATCGGCGCGGTGGCGGGCAACGCCAAGGTCGGCAACCGCTTCAACTGGGTGACGCGCTGGCAGGCGGTGGAGTATGTCACGGCGCAGAATCTGGAGCGCAGCGCGCTGGCGACCTTTGGCGCCATGATGGTGGTGCCGGGCGCCATCGGCGCGTGGCGGCGCGCGGCGCTGGAAGCGGTCGGCGGCTATCCGCACAATACTCTGGCCGAGGATCAGGATCTGACCATCGCCGTGCAGAAGCTCGGCTGGCAGGTCGCCTACGATCAGGAGGCCGTGGCCTGGACCGAGGCGCCGGAAAGCTTTGGCGCACTGATGAAGCAACGCTTCCGCTGGGCGTTCGGCACCCTGCAATGTCTGTGGAAGCATCGCGATGTGCTGAAGACCGGCAAGCCGAAGGGGCTGGCCCTTATCGGCATTCCACAGGCGTGGATATTCCAGATTGGCTTCTCGGTGATCTCGCCGCTGATCGACTTCGCCCTGGTGGTCAGCGTCATTGCGACCTGGGTGCAGGTCTATAATCACGGCTGGGCGCAGTCCGAAACCGACATCGGCAAGATGCTGATCTACTGGCTGGCCTTCCTGACCATCGACGCCCTGTGCGGCGCCATCGCCTACTGGCTGGAGCCGCGCGAAAAGTCCTATCCGGTCTTCTATCTGCTGTCGCAGCGCTTCGTGTACCGCCAGATCATGTACTATGTAGTGCTGAAGGCGCTGGTGTCCGCTGGACGGGGTTTAAGCGTCGGCTGGGGCAAGCTTGAGCGCTCCGGGCGGATGCAGGTGAAGCGATAGAGCCGTCTCCTCTTCGCCGGGGCGGGGAGGAGACGGTCTGATACGCGATCCCTTTATTCGGCGGGAACCGACGGGACGTCGATTTCGCCGCCCATTTCTTTGAACTTCTTCGACATATCGTCCATGCCCGCCTCGATATCGGCGCGCTCATTGTCCGACAATGAGGCGGCGTAGTCGCGCACGTCCTGGGTGATCTTCATCGAGCAGAATTTCGGCCCGCACATCGAGCAGAAGTGCGCCGTCTTGTGCGCCTCCTTGGGCAGGGTTTCGTCGTGGAAGGCGCGCGCGGTTTCGGGATCGAGGCCGAGATTGAACTGGTCCTCCCAGCGGAACTCGAAGCGGGCGCGGCTCATGGCGTCGTCCCACAGGCGCGCGGCGGGGTGGCCCTTGGCGAGGTCGGCGGCATGGGCGGCGATCTTGTAGGCGATGACGCCGTCCTTGACGTCCTTGCGGTCGGGCAGGCCGAGGTGTTCCTTCGGCGTGACGTAGCAGAGCATGGCTGTGCCGTACCAACCGATCATGGCCGCGCCGATGGCCGAGGTGATGTGGTCATAGCCGGGCGCAATGTCGGTGGTCAGCGGCCCCAAGGTATAGAAGGGGGCCTCGCCGCAGGTTTTGAGCTGCTTGTCCATATTGGCCTTGATCTTGTGCATCGGCACATGGCCGGGGCCTTCGATCATGACCTGGCAGCCTTTCGCCCAGGCGATCTGCGTCAGCTCGCCCAGAGTCTCCAGCTCGGCGAACTGGGCACGGTCGTTCGCGTCGGCGATCGAGCCGGGGCGCAGGCCGTCCCCTAAGCTGAACGAGACGTCATAGGCGCGCATGATGTCGCAGATCTCCTCAAAGTGCGTGTAGAGGAAGTTTTCCTTGTGGTGCGCCAGACACCACTTGGCCATGATCGAGCCGCCGCGCGACACGATGCCGGTCACGCGCTGCGCCGTCAGGTGGATATAGGCGAGGCGCACGCCCGCATGGATGGTGAAGTAATCGACGCCCTGCTGGGCCTGTTCGATCAGGGTGTCGCGATAGACCTCCCAGGTCAGGTCTTCGGCGACGCCGCCCACCTTTTCCAAAGCCTGATAGATCGGCACGGTGCCGATCGGGGCGGGCGAGTTGCGGATGATCCATTCGCGGATATTGTGGATGTTGCGGCCGGTGGACAGGTCCATGACATTGTCGGCGCCCCAGCGGATCGCCCAGACCATTTTTTCGACCTCTTCCTCCATTGAGGAGGTAACCGCCGAATTGCCGATATTGGCGTTGATCTTGACCAGGAAGTTGCGGCCGATGATCATCGGCTCGACTTCGGGGTGGTTGATATTGGCCGGAATGATGGCGCGGCCACGGGCGACCTCGTCACGGACAAATTCGGGCGTGATATAGTCGGGAATGGAGGCCCCGAAATCTTCTCCGTCGCGCATGACTTCGGCGTTTTCGGCGCGACGCAGGTTCTCGCGGATGGCGATATATTCCATTTCCGGCGTGATGATCCCCCGACGCGCATATTCATACTGCGTGACGCTCTTGCCGTCTTTGGCGCGCAGGACTTTCGGCAGGTTCGGGAATTGCGGGGCCAGGGCGCCTTCGGAGACATTGCCGTTATCCTCCGGCTTGACCTCGCGCGCCTCGATATATTCGACATCGCCGCGATCCACGACCCACTGTTCGCGCAGGCGCGGCAGGCCTTTTGCGATGTCGGGCGTGAAGCTGGCGTCGGTATAGGGGCCGGAGGAATCGTAGATGGTCAGCGGGTCTTCGTTCGCCGACGGATGCACGCAGACCTCGCGGAACGGCACGCGCAGGTCGGGGTGCAGCTTGCCGCTTTCATAGACCTTGCGCGAGCCGGGGATCGGGGAGTTTTCAACCTTGATCGGTTTGTGAATAGTGGGCTTGTTCATTGTTCCCTCGTCAAATTAGAGGGATCATGCGCGTCAGTGCGGGCGCTATCGGTGATAAGCGTATCCAACTCCCTTCGCCGGCATGACCCGGATCAGGTTCGGCGGGTTTAGAGCGCTTAGCTCGGTCTCAGCCCGCCTCAACGCGCGGACACCCCGGTGAACTGCGTCGGAGCATAGGCTGTTGGCGGCCCCGGTCAAGCGTGAACTGCACATGTGTTGCCGAATGCGACAAGGATGGTTAAGACTGCAACCTTTCTCGATTCCGGTCAGTTCATGTAAGCGTTGTTCATGTCATTTGAAACCTCGTCAGAGACCTACGATCCTTTGACGCCGGCTGCGGCGGCGCAAAAAATCTTGAGCGGACGCGATGCGTTTTCGCTGTGGTTTTCGCTCGGCATCGGCCTGCTGGTCCTGCAGGGCGGGGCGCTGTTGTCGCCCGGCTTGTCGCTGGCGCACGCCCTGATCGCCATCGTGCTGGGCAGCCTGATCGGCGCTGTTCTTCTGGCGCTGGCGGGCGTGGTCGGGGCCGATACCGGCCTGTCCGCTATCGGCTCGCTGCGTCCGACTCTGGGCGTGCGCGGCGCGCATCTGGCGGCGGTTCTGAACGTCGCGCAACTGGTCGGCTGGGGCGCGTTCGAGATCATCGTGATGCGCGATGCGGCGGGAACCCTGGCGCAAAAGACATTCGGCGGGTCAGCGCCATGGCTGTGGACGCTGGGCTTCGGCGCCCTGGCGACGGCTTTGGCGGTGCTGGGGCCGCTGGGTTTTATCCGCCGTATCTTACGCCAATGGGGCCTGTGGGCGCTGCTGCTCGGCGCGGCGTGGATGACCGGAGCGCTGCTGCTGGGACATGACTGGGGCGCGGTCTGGCGTAAGCCGGGCGACGGGTCGCTGTCGCTGTTCGGCGGCGTCGACGTGGTGGTCGCCATGCCCTTGTCCTGGCTGCCGCTGATCGGCGATTACGCCCGCTTCGGCAGGACGGCTAGAGGCGTATTTCGCGGCACGGCCCTCGGCTATGTGCTGGCCAATATCTGGTTCTATGCGCTGGGCGCCGCCTACGCCATGACCGCAACCGATGCGCAGGGACAGTTGCTGTCGGCTTTGGCGGCGGCGGGAGGCGGACTGGCGCTGGTGCTGGTGCTGGTCGACGAGACGGACAATGTCTTCGCCGATATCTTTTCCGCAGCCATGTCCTTCTCCATTATCGCGTCCACGGCCAGCATGGCGAAGGTAAGGATCAAGCATCTGGCCATCGGGTTCGGCGTCCTCTGCACCCTGATCGCCCTGTTTGTGCATATGGACCGGTTTATGAACTTCCTCTATCTGATCGGCTCGGTATTCACGCCGCTGTATGGCGTGCTGCTGGTCGATCATTTCGTGATCCGCGAACGCAAGGTCGCGACGGATGTGCGCGGTCTGCGCGGCCCTTACGGATTTGTCGCGGGCTTTCACATTGTGGCCATCGCCGCCTGGGGCGTCGGCGTGGCGACCTATCATTACATACTCGACCTGCTGCCAAGCTGGGGAGCGACCTTGCCGGCCTTCGTCATCTCGGCTTTTACATACTGGGCGTTGCGCATGGCTTTCGGGCGCCCGGAACTGCCTCGCTGATCCGGCTGTGTTCGGTACGGCGTCTCATTGGCTTAATCTTTCGGAAAGCAGGCCGGGTTTATTTTTATCCACAGGCTAGGGTCATCACGCCATAGCAGGGGCGTATAAGAATGACGATAAAACTGCCCGACCATCCGACCAGGATCGATCCGCACGGGATCGAACCGCACCATATTCCGCACGGCTACAGCTATCCGAAAGAGCGCCATCACTGGTGGTGGTACGCAGGCTTTGTCGTGGCTTTCGCCACGATCGCGTTGATTGTCATCGCTTTTACGGCTTTCGACCACGCCAGCGCGCCGCTCTGTTCGCGCGACGTGATTCAAACCTTATCCTCCGACGACGGGGAGATGGAGCTGTCGCTGGCGCAGGTCTCGTGCTTTGGCGGCGACCAGCAAAGGCGGCTGATGATCCGGCGGCTGGATCAGGGCTCTGGCGCGCCGCATACGCTCGCCACCTTCAGCGGCGACGCCGATGTGCGCGCGACCTGGTCGGCGGATCGCGACGTCGTGGTCAGCGAGCGTGACGGTCGCATCGAGACCTTTCAACCGACCTGGCGCGACGTGCGCGTCCATTTCAAGAAATAGCTGAAAGGCGCGCGCCAGAAGACGCGCATACGTATTCTCGTTCCCCCATCGGTTAAGGCGTGGCAGGCTGCCGCCAAAATCATTTGGGAGGCTGATATGAACTTCACCACGCTCGCCGCTGTGGCGGCCCTGATGTGCGCTGGCCCTGTCATGGCGCAGCCCGCAGCGCCCGACGTCGCGCCGGTCGCGATCGGCGATACGAAGAGCGCCCTGCCGAAGGACTGGAGCCGCGACGCCGCCTTTATGGAAATCTTCGTGCGCTCCTATCAGGACTCCAATGGCGACGGGGTCGGCGATTTCAACGGCCTGACCTCGCGGCTCGATTACTTAAAGAGCCTTGGCGTGACGGGGATCTGGCTGATGCCGATCATGCCGTCCGAAGATCATGACCACGGCTATGCGGTCAGCGACTATCGCGCCATCGACCCCGATTACGGCACTATGGCGGATTTCGAGCGCTTCGTGTCCGAGGCGCACAAGCGCGGCATCGGCGTGATCCTCGATTTCGTCATCAACCATTCGGCCTCGGACAACGCCATCTTCAAGTCCGCCGAGGCGTCGAAGTCCAGCCCGTATCGCGACTGGTACGTGTTTTCCGATCAGAATCCCGGCTGGTACGATGAGAAGGCGCGCGGCCAGAAGGACGCCTTCTACACCGATCCCTGGCGCAAGGCCCCTGACGGCCCCGGCTATTATTATGGCGTCTTCTCCGAGCAGATGCCGGACTGGAACCTGCGCAATCCGCGCGTCGTGCAGTATTTGCAGGACACGATGCGCTTCTGGATGAATAAGGGCGTCGACGGCTTCCGGCTCGATGCGGTGACCATGCTGCTGGAGGACGGGCCCAAATCCTATTTCAACAATCCCGGCAATCCGGCCATCGTCGCGCAGTTGCGCGCGACGCTCGACCAGTATCAGAACCGCTATATGATCTGTGAGGCGTCAGAAGGCGCGCCGATGTATCTGAAAGCGTGCAACGCCTTTGCTTACGGCACGCAGCAGCACATCATCTCAAGCGTCAAGGCGGGGAAGCTGGATGAGGAGCTGGTCGAGGCGTTGCAAAGTCCCGATCTCGACAAGACGCCGCTGGCGCTGCAAAGCCACGATTCCTATGTCGGCGACCGCCTGATCGACCAGTTCGGCGTCAATGGTCATGACGGTTACGAACTGGCGGCGGCGATCTCGATCCTGGCTTCTGCGACGCCGTTTTCCTATTATGGCGAGGAGATCGGCATGAGCAATAACGGCGTCTATAACGACCCCGGCCTGCGCGCGCCGATGAGCTGGACGGGGGATACGCGCACCGTCGGCTTCACCACGGGCAGGCCTTATCGCGACGTGGCGATCAATGCGGCCAGCATGAATGTCGCCAATGAGGACAAAGACCCTAATTCGCTGCTGAATTTCTATACGCAGCTTTACCAGTTGCGAAAGGCGCATCCGGTATTCGGGACCGGCGCCTTCGATCTGCAGTCCAGGGCGGGCGACCCGACCCTGATCTTCACCCGCACCGATAAAAGCGATCAGGCCGCTGTGGTGGTCAATCTGTCCGACAAGCCGCAGACCGTCAGCGTCAGGGTCGCGCCCGATACAAGCTTTGTTCCGGTTGGCAATACGGGCGAACATCGCAGCGGCGCCGACGGCGCGCTTACGGTCAGCGTCGCCGCCCGCGATATCTCGGTTCTGGTCAGGAAGTAGACGTCCCGGCTTTTGATGAGGCTTCGGGACGTGTACAACACCCCGGAGCCCATGGTCGAATCTCCATCGTCCTGCGGCTTCGGGCATTGTGGAGCGCGGTATGGACTGGGACAAGCTGTTGAACACAAGCCGGATCGGCGCGCCGGACTATGCCGAGCAGCCGGGCCGTCCCGCCCATATGGTCGATATCGACCGCATCACCTTCTCGGCGCCGTTCCGTCGGCTGGCCAACAAGACGCAGGTGCATCCGCTCTATGACAATGACCACGTCCACCATCGCCTGATCCACTCGATCGAGGTCGCCAGCGTCGGACGCTCGCTGGGCGTCGAGGTCGGGCAATGGCTGGTCGATGACAAGGTGATCGATGAAGGCGCGCGCGAGCGGATTTGCGGCATTGTGCAGGCGGCGTGTCTGGCGCACGATATCGGCAATCCGCCCTTTGGTCATTCCGGCGAGACGGCGATCGGCGCGTGGTTTGCGGAGCGTCTGACGGCGCCGCAGGGCGTGCTGGCCGAGCTGGCGCCGGAGGACCGGGCGGAATTTATCGCCTTTGAAGGCAATGCGCAGGGATTTCGCATCCTGACGCGCACCGAGATGAGCGTCAATCGCGGCGGCATGCGCCTGTCGCTTGGCGTTTTGGGCGCGTTCAGCAAGTATCCATGCGTCGCCGGGGTCAGCGCCGCCCGGCCTGTCG
>DATMTF010000198.1:0-9576 GCA_035565015.1 Asticcacaulis sp.
CCATGGCTTGAGATCGCCGGTCATGAGGCGCGGCTCTTGATGATGTCGCGGCGGCCGAACCGGTCGCCGAGCTTCGCGATGGGGTCAAAATGCACCTCGCTCACCCGGCGGACTTTGCGAAGATCGCCGTCGGGACCGGAAACGAGGTCCGATCGCATATGTATGATGATGTCGAGCGTCAGCCGCACGAGACGTTTTAAGCCTTGCGCGTCGAATATGGCCGCATCGGCATGCTCCTTGGCCATCAGGACATAGCGCTCCCAGGCGAGCGCGCAGCTTTCGGCGTGGTAGGAGGTGATCGAACCGGCATGACCCGTGGTCAGGAGCTTCAGGAAATCGAACGCCTCGGAGCCGCGAAGCTCCGCCAGCAGGACGCGGTCAGGCCGCATGCGCATGCTCGCCGCGATCAGCTCCGCCGGCGTCACCCGCGCCACCCCCTGCCCGCCGCGGGAATAGAGGAGATGGACGAGATTGGCGTGCGTGGGTAAGAACAGCTCGCGAACATCCTCGATGGTTATGATTCGTTCTGCGTTGGGTATGATCTGGCAGAGGCTCTTCATCAGCGTCGTCTTGCCCGATCCGGTGTCGCCGACGATGGCGATATTGCGCCGCGCCTGGACGGCCCGGGTGAGGAACGCCTTTAGATTGTGCGTTTTGAGCAGGTCCAGCAGCTCCAGATCGTCCGGGGACAAGGCCGACGCCTGATCAGAGGCTTCCGGCGCTGGCCAGATAAAGGACGCAAACGCGCCTTCAGCTTCGTAGGCGTCCAAAGACCGGATGGCGCTTGATGGCAAGCGGATCGACAGGCTGAGCGTCTCCGGCGGCACGGCGGGCGGCGCGATCATCTGGACGCGCTCGCCGTCCGGCAGGATGGCCGACAGGATCGGGTTACGCGGGCCGATGTCCTGATCGGTGAAGGTGGCGATGGCGCGCGCCAGTTGCTGAAGCCGCGCATAGCTCAGCTCAGGCAGGGCTTGCTGCCGCCAGTCAGCGCCCTGCTCATACATGACAAGGCCAGGCGCGTTGACCACCAGCTCCGTCACGCCCTCAAGCGCCAGGATCGGCGCAAGCGGGCGCAGGAGTTCGCGCACGCTGACATCGCGCCCGAAGGCGTTAGCGGGCGCGGAGTCGATAGACATTGGAGAAGTCCAGATCCCGCGCCACATAGATGACGGCGCGATCGCCCTGGTTCTTGTAAATCGTCGGCGGGATGTTGATGCTCGACTGCAGGACTCGATTGGCGATGGAGTCGCCCGCCTGGGCCGTATTAGCCATGATAACGGTCGAGCCGCCGGACTTCGCCTGTTCCTGAGCGATCCCATACTGGATGCCGTCCTGCACCGTCGACAAAAGAAAAGCGGATCCGATCCGTTCCCACCAGTGATTGTCGACCCCGCCGGTGAGCCCGGTTGCGCCGAGAGGATCCGCGCCGGGAGAATCGAGATTGATCACGACGCCCGCCGGGGTGAGGATCCGCGTCCAGAGCACAAACAGGCGCTTTTGTCCGATCGAGGCGCCCGAGCGATATTCGCCGACAGCCTCGGAGCCGCGTTCGATCAGCACCACCTTGCCGTCCGCCGAATAGACCGATTGCGTCACCACGCAACTGGCCTGCCCGGCCAGGGAGGAGATAATGCGCATCGACATGCCGCAGGCGATGGTGTGACCCTTGGGCAGGAGCATGGAGAGATTCTTGATCCGCCCCGCCTGCACCATGGGGGTGCGCGAGGGCGTCAGCTCCGCCTCCAACGAATCCGACGGCGGCGCGGTCAGAAGCCCCTCCCCCGCCTTCTGGCCGGTGACGGAACCTGCCGCCTGCTGCGCTATCTGCTGCAGAGAGGCTTGCGGATCGGCCAGAGCCTGCTGCGCCGGACCATAGTGGCCCCCATTGAGCATCATCCCGTTCTCGGCGGGCGCCGGGGCCGCTGGCTGAGCACGCCGCGTAAACCCAGCCTCGCGCGGGCTGGCGGAGGCGCGCACGACCGGGATCGGCTGCGCCGCGGCGGCCTGAGGCGGCGTATAGCCAAGCACCTGCCCGTTGGCGCAGACCCTGACGGCCTGGCCTGAAGCGTTGCGCACCACAACGCCGTCGGTCCCGCGTAAGACATTGGCCGGTCCGCCATCGGGACATAGGGCCAAAGGCGCAGTTGCGGCGACGGTTGCCTGACCAGCACCGGGCAGAGGCGGCGGCGCATCGGCGCTGAACGACATGGAGACGCGGGCTTCAGCTTGCGTCGCCGACGCAGGTTTAGGGCCGGCGAGCTTGTGCTTGAGGATGGAGAGCGACAAAAACCCACCCGCCAGCACAACCAGGGTTACGCCGCCGATCAGGGCCAGGGCGCCGATCTGCGCATCACGCTGACGACCATGCGCATTTACGCTCACCATGTCTTCGGGTGGGCCATCCGAGCTGATGGCGTTGGGCTCCGGGGGCGACGCGTTCACATCCATGCTCATTTACGATCCCCCTACGACGTCGCGCGCCACGCCCGGGACGCGTGTCTCACCGACAGGCGCGACGCCCTTGGGGTCAAAGGCCTCATTCCAGACGCTGACCACGGACTTGCCCAGGCGCAGCACGAACTGATGCGCGAGCGTCTGCACCACCATATAATCCCCCTGCATATTGTAATTGGCGCGCGCCTCCTTGCCGTCCGAGCCGATCGCGAAAATGGTGGGCAGCTCGACATTGCCCGGAAAGGAAAAATACGTCGCCGCACCGTCATCGAACACCGCGGCAGGCTTGATGTCCGCGCCGCGATGATTGCTTTGAAGCGTGTAGTTGAGATTGCGCGGGACGGGTCTGGCGTCCTTCATGCGCTCGCTGACCAGCTGGGCGTTCTTATCCCCCTGCCCTTCCGAGGCGTTTTGCTGCGCGGGATAGCGCAGCACGACGCGATAAGTCGTGACATTGCCTACGGTGAAGTCGAACGAATAGTCGCGCCGGTCGGTTTTAAGCTCGAGATTGTTGTGCGTTGCGCCAAGCTTGGGTTTGACCCAGATCTCATTGGCGTCCGCATCGGCGACCACGCACCATTTATGGGCGTCGTCATCGCACTTGCTCGGCTCGCCCGTGGCGGCCGCGATGATTTTTTCGCCGGGCTCCAGAACGATGCGGGTGACCACGCCGCGCGAGACGGGCACGGAAATCACGCTTTGCGGCGTATAGGCGATATCGCGGATGCGCGGATCGTGGCTGGCGTGGGCCGGGCTTGTCGGCGGCGCTGTTAGCGGCGTCGGTGGCGTCGAGACCGCCGCCGACGTGAGGAAGATTAGACTGTAGAGCATCACGGCTGCGCCTCCGATCCGGGGGCGACGGCCGCCACGCCGCCGATTTCGGGATCGGCGCGGAAGGCGGTCACGGTGAAGCCGAGCGGATTGCGGATCAGGTCCTGTTCCTTGCCCGAGCGCTCCGGGTGGTATTCGTAGGCAATCGTGGCGATATAGTGCTCAAGCGGTTGCAGCGCCCCGCTCTGCAGGTCTTTTTGCTGCACCGTATAGCGCACCACGGCCTTCTTGCCGACGCTGTCCGGGGCCAGCTGGATCGAGGTTACACTGACATCGCGCTCGACATTTGCGCCCCAGACCTTGTTGATCGCCTGCGCCCCCTGAAAGCGCGCGGCATAGCCTTGTGCGATCTGCGGCGCCGAAAAGGCCACGGTTGAGTCAAAGTCCGTCTGCAGCAGTTTCCAGTCATAGGATTCGCGCGCAATGACATAGCTTTGCGCCCAGTGCTTATCGAGCAGGTCCTGGTTGGCCGCGATCTGGCGCTGGCCGGCGGCGTCCATCAGGCTCATCTCGCCGGTCTGTTTATCGACGGCATAGACGTAGGGCACGACGCGCTTGAGCGGCATCAGGGCGATAATGGCCACGACCAGAATAGCGGCAAGCACGCACATGACGAAGGCGACCAGCCAGGCGCGTCGTTCGCTGCGCTCGATGCGCGCGACCCGATCGGCCTCCCAATCGAGCGCCTTACCAAAATAACGTCCCGCCTCCTGAGCGGGTACGGCTTTGAGGCTCATTGTGCGACCGCCACGGTCGAGGTCGCGCCATAGCCGACGCCAGCAAAGTCGAAATTGGCGAGCGTGTCGGGCTTATTGGTCGCCATCAGAGCGTTCAGGCGTTCGGCTTCGGCCTGCGCCGCCGCCTGCTGGTTGGCCACCAGCATGGCGTTGGCGACGTTGATCTTGTTCTGATCATTGCCCACTTGCGCCTCTTCTGCGGCGAGCCGGGCCTGGAGTTCGGCGATCGCCTTGGGATCCTGCGTCGCGTCGATCTCAGCGCGCAGCGCATCGATCTGCGTCGTGCGTTCATTTAAGAGCGCCATCGTATCTTGCTGTACGGCCTGGGCCTGGGCGTTCTGGCCGAGCAGGACCTGGCAGGAGATCTTGGCTGATACGTCCGTTATGTCGTCGCAAGCGTAGACGGCGGAAGCGTTGCGGATCGACAGGGCCTTGCCGGAGAGGACGCCCGTGGCGTTCAGGTCCTTCAGGGTCGCCGCCAGATCTGAAGGCACGACCTGACGCAGCGCCGGGTTGTTGAGGATGTCGCCATAGCCGCGCACGCCGGTCACCGCGTCAAGCTGGCCCTTGACCTGCTGGAAGGTCGCTTCGGCCTTTTGCAGCGACGAGGTCATCTGCTGGTACTGTTGTTCCCACGACTGCACCTGCTTGATGGCCTGGGCGTAGTTGCTGGGATCAAACACCACATCGCCAATGCCGAAGGCGGCATAGGCTGAGGTGGCGGACAAGGCGACAAGGCCAGCGATGCAAAAGGCGATCGTTCTATTCGACGCCCTTGCGGGCAGAGTCCGGGCGGGGTTCAGGTTCATGGGACACCTATTTGGGAAGATAAGCGATGACGTTTCGGCGATAGGCCGCGACCGTGGGCGAGGAAGCGGCGTTCCGGCTGCCGCTGCCGGATCCGCCGCCCTGGCGGATAGAGCCGCCGCGTGGCGCCGCTGATGAGGACGGCTGTTGCGGGCTTTGCGGAAGCTGGAGGCGCGGCAGGGTCAGGTGCGGCATGGGCGAGCCGCCGACCAGCGAGGCCGACAACATCGGGATGTAGCCAAGGATGAAGCCGAAGGCGACGGAGAGGATCAGGATTTCGATGATGTTGACGAACAAGGACGATGTATCGAAGTTCGCGACGACGTTACCGACGATGGCGGTCAGGAACATGGTGCTGATGGCCAGAACCATACCCGCCAGCACCTTGATGATGATGGTGTTCAAGGCCGCGCTCAGCCAGGCGTCGGCAAAGCGCTGGATCGGCGGGAATATGAGCGTGACGATGAAGGCGGGGCCAAGCGCCAGCACCAGAACGCCCGCCACCTTCGCCAGCATGAATACGCAGGTGGCGAAGCCGAAATAGATCAAGGTGGCGAGCGACAGAATGATGATCGAGACGAGGATGCCGAAATCCGGCAGGGTCAACGGCGACGACTTCATATTATCGTTCAGCTTGTTGAACAGATCGATGAATTGGCTCACCGTCGAGTCAAGCAGCGCGCCGCCGCTCGGCGCGCCCGTCGTGGCCTGAAACAGTGCTGATTCCAGACCGTTCAGACCGCCGACAATATAGGTGTTGAACCCGCCGACGCTTAAGGCGACCCCAGCGATCAGCGACCACTTGACGAGCTTCCACATCGACGCATGCAGGCTGTCCTGCGCCTCGCCGCGCATCACGGCATAGCCGATCAGCATGATGTAGACGACAATGGCGGACGCCACGATCGGCGCCAGAATCGCGCATAGATTCGCCGCCGTACTGGACAGATAGTGCGCAAGGCGCGCATCCATACCAGTCTCGAAATTGCTGAAGAAGTGAAAGTCCATGATCTGCGCTTTCAACCACCAGTGACATGCGTCGGCCTGGGCGCGGATCCAGACTTTGACGGCCGGGAAATCAGTTTCGCAGTTGCTCGGATATGCGTCTTTTCCTTGGTGTCACATGGCTTGTTCTTGCAAGCCCAGGCGTCCCAATAGACGCGCCCCTCAACTGGATAAAGCTCCAGCCATTGTTCGCGGGTCATACCGTGCAGCAACCGGTCAGGCGTGACCACGGCGAACAGGTCGGGATCGTTCGCCAGCACGTCCTTCGCCATAGCTGCGCCAGCGCACCCGGCGCTCAGAAAAAACGCTATGAGTCCGATCCTTAGCTTTTTCATGCGCGTTTCCTCATAGGTTCATTGGGTGACAGGAAGATCGGCAACCAGGCCGCCGGATCATCGCCGACGTCAGCGCGGATCTGATCGAGGCGGGCGACGTTTTCGGTCGTGCCGGACAGCACCTTCAGCATGTCGTCCATGCCGCCAAGGTCGAAGCTGCAGATGGCGGAGGTCACGCCCTGTTTGCAGAGAAAGGCGCGCGAGGTTTCGCTCAAAGAGCGCACGATCTCAAACTCCGCATCCGTGAGCTTGAAGCCGTCGACATAGTCGGCCCGGTCGGCGCGCGGATTGGGCAGATAGATTTGCGTGACGCTCTGCTCCACCATGGTCTTGCCGATGGGGTGGCGCAGCACGTCCGACGGCGACTGCGTGACGAAGACGCCCAGGCCGTTCTGCTTGCGGATCGTCTTTTGCTTGTTCAGCGCAAAGTCGCTGAAATGCGCATCCATCAACGGCTTCCAGAACTCTTCCATCACATAGATGAAGGGACGGCCGTCGATCAGGGATTCGGTGACGTGTAAGAGATAGGCCATGACCGGCGTGCGCACGTCGGAGTCGTCCAGAAACTCGGTATAGTCAAAGCCGAAGATGCGCCCTGTGCTAAAATCCAGCGTATCGGCGTCATTATCGAAGACCCAGCCAAGGGACTGGCCGCGCAGCCATTTGCGCAGGCGCTCCTGCAGGGAGTTTTCCGAAAGGGCCGCGAGGTTCTGATAGACGGCGGACAGGCAGCGCACGTCCCGCCGGACCTGATCGCCCATAACGGTGCGAACGGCGTGGGAAATTTCGGCCTCGTCGCGGGCGCTGAGCGTCCCGCCGACCAGCAGTTTCACCAGGCGCTCGCAGAACTGAATATTGTCCTCTGACGGTTCAAGCTGGAACGGGTTGAAGCCGGTTGGGGCGCCGCGCTCCAGGGCGCGATATTCCGCGCCGAGGGCGCGCAGGCCAATCTCCATACCGCGATCCTTGTCGAACGCGACGATGCGCAAAGCGGGGTATTTCATGGCGAAGGCCAGGAGCGCCGTCTGCAATACCGTCTTGCCGCTGCCGGTGGCGCCGCAGATGAAGGTGTTGCCGGGGAGCGCCTCACCTTCCGAGTTCCGGTGCGCGGGCGAAATGTGGAAGTTGAAGTAGAAGGGTTGTGCCGACGGCGTCTGGAACAGGGCCAGCGCCTCGCCCCACGGATTGCCGTCGCGTTTGCCGCTCTCGAAATTATGGAAGGGCGACAGCCCCGCAAAATTACGGCTGGTCAGCATGGCCGCGCGCGGCCGCAGATCCCAGTTGCCGGGCAGTTGCGCAAACCAGGCCGCTTCGGGCACGACGTCGATCACTGACATCTTAAAGCCTGCCTGGTCCTGCATCATCGCGCGCGCCTCGGACATAGCCTTGCCAAGCCTTGCCTGGTCATCGTTTAAGATGGCCAGCGAATAGTGATATTCGCCGACCTCGATGTGTCCGGCGGTCAGATCGTCAAGCGCCTCGGTGATTTCCAGGATTTCGGACTCAGAGGCGTCCTCGGCGGCGTGCATATGCCCGCGCTGGCGCTCAAGCGCGCCTTGCGCATCGCGGCGGTTCAACATCGAAAAGCTTTGGGTCTCAATATATTCGCTGTCGCTATAAAGGACGGCGTTGCCGATGCCGCTTTCGGTCCATTTCGGATAGTCGGCGATGTCAAGCAGGCCCGCAAAGCGCTGCGCGCTGGGGTGGACGATCTGCAGGCGGCCATTATGGTCGCCAAAATGCAGGCGACTGCTCGGCAGATACTGATCAATCCCCGCCTGACGCAGGGGAACATCCTCCCAGACGCCGTTGAGCAGATAGCCGTAAAAGGTCAGCATGCCAGAATACAGGATGTCGCCTTTCTCATAGGTGGTCAGGCGTCGCGGCCGGTAGGCGTCCAGCGTGCGCTCAAGCATGCGACCGGCATCGTTCAGCGCATCCAGCGCTTCGCGCTCCCGCGCGCGGATCTCGTCCAGCGATCGCCGCTTGCCGCCGAAGAGGTTGCCCAGCAGGTTGGGTATCTGGCCGATATGGGGGCGATAGATGAGGCTAAGGTACAGCTCCGTGCGCATCTGCCGGTCGAAGCGGGCGTGATAGGCGTCAGCGAATGCGCGGGCGAAATCATTGTCGGGACCTAAGTCGAGGCGTTCATGCACCTGGCGGCGAAGCTTGTGGGTCCAGAGCGCAAAGTGGCCGCCGTTCAACGCCCGGATCAGATTGATGAGGATCTCCTTGCCCGAGGCGATGTCGCCAGGATCCTTCGTCTCAAAGCTGATCCCGTCCAGCCGCCAGGTCGCGACATAGTCGCCGCCGCGGCGCAGCTTGACCACGTCGGGCGCAATATGCGCGCCGAACGGGATATAGTCGCTCACCGGCGCCTGAACGGCGGCGGCCTGGCGGAGGCTGGCCCTCGATCTCATCTTATCGCCTCTTCAGGTTAAGCGGCGTGAAGGTCAGCGCGCCCCAGTAGCGGCGCGCGCCCGACATGCGCGCCCGCAGGCGCAGGCGCAGCATGAGCTGGTGAAGCCGCTGATCGTCCTGCCGCGTCTTCATGCGCATCCAGACGAAGAGCGGCAGGTAGAGCGCGATGACCAGGACCGTCAGCAGCGCATGGACAAAAAGAAGCAGCATGCCGATAAGGACCGCGGCTCCGGTGATGAGGATGAACGGGATCATCGGGACGCCGAGAAACATCGGCGGGCGCGTCGCGCCCCGAAACACCGGATCGCGGTAGGTCATGGCCCCCTACCCCGCCGATCCGCCGCCGAACAGCTGCGGACCAATGGCCGCCGCGCCGCCCACCAGGATGCCGCCGAAGAAGATATGGGCGACCTCAGACCATTTGGCGTGCTGGAACATCATCTTCACCCCGACCCACATGATCGCGATGATGATGATCACGACGCCCACGCCTGAGATCGTCGTCCTGATCCAGTCCAGTCCCGAGGTGAGTTGCGTGATCTGCGCATAGGCGGGCGCCGCCGAGACAAGCGCCATGCCGGTCATCGCGCCGATGCGTGAAATCCATTTTTTTGCGTTGGGGGTCATGATGTTTCCTTAGAAGAGCAAGGCCGTCGCCGGCCCTTGGGATGTCGAAGCGGCCTGAGGCGCCGCAGCCGGCGCGGCGGTTGCGCGTCCGCTAAGCAGCAGGGCGTCAGGTTGAGCCTTATGTGCGGAGGAAGCGGCGCGTGACGGCGCGGACGCGCCGGCGTCATGCCGATCATGAGCTATCAGTTCAGGCACGACAGGGATGGCGCCATCACCAGAGCTCGCCTGTGCGCCGATCGCCGCCTTTACCCGGGCGACGTAGCCGAGCCTGTAGCCGTCCTTGAAATTGCCCGAAAAGTAGCAGCTCAAGGCGTCGCTCAAGCCCGAAGGTATCGACCCTGCGCGACGGTAACACT
>DATMTF010000199.1:0-6764 GCA_035565015.1 Asticcacaulis sp.
CGGAGCGGCGACCATCTGCATCTGCCCGTTCGGTCCGGCGACCGCCACCAGAGAGGGCTGGGTTCCGATGAATTTCAGCAGCGGGCGTGCGACCAGGAACAGGGTCAGAACCGCCACCACCAGCAGCACCAGCATCTCGGCGCCGCGCATGACGTCATTCTTGTCGAAGTCGAACAGAGACTTTTTCGCCAGAGTCCCGGCGCCGTCATCGGCGTCGTGATTAAAGCTGATATTGACCACCTTGACCGGGTCGGGGTCGCCGGGCTGCTGATAGGCGGCGATGGCGTTGGCGACCAGATCGTGAATGTTCTGAATATCGGCGGGCGAACGCTTCTGATAGGTGGTCGGCCCCTTGCCGTCCTTGGGCGGCACGGCGATGTCGTCGACCGCTACGGACACGGACAGTTTCTTGATCTGGCCCGGCCCTGTCACGGTCGTGGTCTTGGTGGTCGAGATTTCGTAATTGGTGACTTCGGAATCCTGTTTGGAATTATTGCCAGAGGTCGTCGCAATATTCGGCGCCTGTTGCGTGTTGGGGATATTGGCCGAGGCCGTGGTCGCGCCGCCCGCGTTCGGATCGGAGGACGATTCGGAGTTGGAATTGGTCGAGGTCGAGCGCACGACCTGCCCGTCGGGATCGTATTTGACGCTTTCCTGCGTGGTCGAGGACTGGTCGATGTCGGCGCTGACCATGACGCGCGCCGCGCCGCGCCCGACCACGCCTTCGACAATGTCGGTGATGCGCTTTTTCAGCGCCTCCTCGGCCTGACTCTTTTGCGCCTGTCCGGCGGCGTCGAGCGCGTCGTCGCCCTCGCCGCCCGCCGCCAGCAGATGACCGCGCTCATCGACCAGGGTGACGTTCTCGGCCTTCAGATTCGGCACGGCCCCCGCGACCAGATTGCGGATGGCGCGCACCGAATCGCCGCTGAGATCGCCGCCCGACAGGCCGACCACCACCGAGGCGGTCGGCTGGCCCGCCTCGTCGCTGAACAGGTCGCGCTTGGGCATGACCAGATGCACGCGCGTCGAGGAAATGCCGCTGAGCGTATTGATGGTGCGCGCCAGCTCGCCTTCCAGAGCGCGCTGATTGTCGAGATTTTGCACAAATTCGGTCTGGCCCAGGGTCGGCGCCTTGTCGAAAATCTCATAACCGACGCTGGCGGCGGTGGGCAGGCCCTTAGAGGCCAGCATCATGCGCGCCTTGGCCACCTCGTCGCGACCCACCATGATGGTCGAGCCGTCGCCCTTGGCCTCGTATTTGATCCCCGCCTGATCGAGGGTCTGGCTGATCTGCGAGGCTTCCTTCAGGTCGAGATTGGAATAGAGCAGGGCCTGCGGCTGGGCGGCGACATGCAGGATGATCGCGGCCATGACCGCGGCCACCCCGGCCACCGCGCCCAGAATCGCCGTCAGCCGGCCGATCCCGAACCGTTGCAGACCGTTGAAGAATGACTCCACCTAAGCACGCCCCATCATCACTAAAGACGGCAAGGCCGCCCGATAACCCGGCAATTATTTCCCAGTGCGGCGTAAATAAGGTCTTAATAAGCGCGTTAAGATTTATGAATTAAATCAAATAACAGCGATCTTTCATATTGCCGTAAAGCCGAAGGCCGCCCCGGTCGTCCCGGCGCGGCCCTGAATTTCAGCCCTGCTGTCCGGCGGCGGGCGCCATCAGCGGTGTCAGCGGTAGGACTGCAGGCGCGTCGTGCGCAGACCCGCCATGCCGTGGCTTTCGATCGCCTTCTGCCAGCTCAGGAATTCCTCGGACGTAATATTGTAGCGCTCGCACGCTTCGTCGAAGGTCAGAAGCCCGCCGCGCACGGCGGCGACAACCTCGGCCTTGCGGCGGATGACCCAACGCTCGGTGCCGACGGGCGGCAGGTCAGCAAGCGTCAGTTTTGCCCCGGTAGGACCAATCACGTATTTCTCGCCTTTGTTATCTTGGCGTTGCTCTTGAAGCATGGCGTTTTGCCTTTGACTAACCATTCACCTGCCGACCACCCTACACGAGCTGTCATAACATCCGCTTAATCGCCATAGTAAACGTAAGGCTAACGATGTTGCGACATTGCCGTTAAGGCTTTGTTCAGCATGTGGTGAAGGCTTACTTCAAGATTAACGCTCCTTATGATTATCCACATCGCCAACCAGCGATGAGTTCCGGCGTCACTTATAGAGCGATGACGCCAAGTGATTACTTAAATATTATTGCTTGATGCTCAGAAGTTCCTGCAACATCTGATCCGCCGTCGTCACGATCTTGGACGCCGCCGAATAGGCGCGCTGGGTGGTGATCAGGCCGGTGAACTCCTGCGCCAGATCGACCGTGGAGGCCTCCAGCGTGTCGGGATCGATGGCGCCCGCGCCGCCCTGCCCCGGCACCTTGAGCAGATAGGCGCCGGAATCGGTCGAAACCTGATAGGCGTTGCCGGTCACCGGCGTCAGGCCGTTGGAGTTCAGGAAAGTCGCCAGCGCCACCTGGGCGATGGTGCGCGTGTCGCCATTCTTATATACGGCGGTGACCAGACCGTCCGCGCCGACGCTGACCTTGGCCAGAGGCGCAAATTCCGTGCCGTTCGCTTTGACCGACTTGGTGGTCGAGTCGCTGTTAACCTGGGTGATCGTGCTGGTCCCGCCCGATCCGAAGCCGAATTCGAGGCTGCCGCCCTTGGCGCCGGTCGAAGCCGCCCAGGCCGGCGCCGCCGCAGTGCCGGTCGTACCGGAATTGGCGAGGGTCACGCCCGTCGCAGTAACCAGTGGGCCAGTCGAGGTCGTAAGGTCAAGATTGCCGCTGCTGTCAAAGCTTAATGTGCCGGCGCCCAGTTGATGCAGATCGACAGTCGTTGCGGGCGAGGACGGCACGACCGTCACGGCGCCGCTGGTGACGTCCGGCGATGAGATTTCGTAGGACCAGGTCGAGGCGCCGGTCTTGAGCAGCGAAACCGTGACCGTATGCTCCTGACCGAGGGAATCCGAGATGGTGGCCGAAATTGTCGAATCCGGCTTGGTGCCCACGCCCGTCGTGGCGTCGTAGGTGGACATGGCGGTCAGCGGATCGGATGCCGAGTAGCCCGACGGCGAGGTCGCGGGCGGTCCGTTCGAACCCGCCGTATAGGCCGTTGAAGCCGCTGTCGAAACCGTCGTCGTCGAGTTGAGATTGGCGTCGAAGGTGACGGCCGTCGTCGCCGAGGGCTTATTGCTCAGGTCTGAGACGTTGATCGGCGCCAGCTTGGTCTGATCGGTGGCGCTGGTGTCGATATTGCCGCTGGAATCGGCGGGCCAGCCTTCAAGATAATAGCCGCCGGCATTGACGAGATTGCCCTGCGTGTCCGGCGTGAACGAGCCGTCGCGCGTGAACAGAAGCGACGAGGACGAGGTGACCGGGTTCGCCGTATCCGAGACCACGAAGAAACCCTGACCGTCGATGCCGAGGCTGTAGCCCGATGTGTCGTTGTTCAGCTCGCCCTGATTGGTCGTGGTCTGACGGTTGACCGCCACGACGCCGCCGGAGGTGAAGGACGACTTGGTCCAGGTGCCGGAGACCAGATCGGTGAAATTGGTCTGGATGCGCTTGTACCCGGTGGTGTTGGAGTTGGCGATATTGTTCGAAATCGTCGCCAGGGCCGTCGAATTGGCGGCCAGGGCGGTGATGCCGGACTGCATGGCGCTGTTGATGCTCATGGGTGGCTCCTAAAGAGAAGGCGATAAGGGGGATCAGGATGTGGCGGCGACGGTGGAAATACTGGACAACGGAATGGCGGTGCCGTTGACCATCAGTTCGACCGCGCCGGAATTGTTCTGTACGGAAGAGACGACGCCGCTGAGGCCGACGGCGGCGGTGACGTCGCCAGCCACTGTCTTGGCCGCAACGCTCAGGGTGTAATCGCCCGCCGGCGCCGCCGCGCCCGACGAGGTGGCTCCATCCCAGGTGAAGCTGTGCATACCGGCGCTCTTGTCCGGCGCGTCGCCCGACCAGACGACATTGCCGTTGCTGTCCTTGACGGTCAGGGTGGCCGTCGTGGCGTCACCGCCCAGAGCGTATTGCCAGCTTGCCTGCCCGCCATTGAGCGTCGCCGTATCGACATTGGCGGTGACCGCCTTGCCGATATAGCCGACCGCCTGGTTCATCGAACTCTGCGAACCGGCATTGACCAGAGATTCCAGATACTGGTTAGCCTTGAGCTGCTGCTCGACCGAGGAATACTGCACGAGCTGATTGGTCCACTGGGTCGTGTCCATCGGCGACAGCGGATCCTGGTTCTTGATCTGCGCGGTCAGCAGGTTGAGAAAGGTGGTGTAATTGCTGGTCAGCGTGGCGGCGTCGTTGGCCGTGCCGCTGGCGGACGAGGTAGTAGGTGTGGACGATGTGACGGCGGCGACCATGATCAAGGACTCCTAGACGATAAGGTTCAACGCGAGGCGTGACGACGATGTGCGGTTGCGCAGGGCGGACAGGGCGGCGTCGAGCCCGTTATCGAGTCCGCCCTCCGCCTCAACGGCGCCCAACTGGCCGGCGTTGCGTAAGTGGCGCGCCGCCTGCTGGGGATGGGGCTGCGACTGGGATTGGCCGCCCGGCTGCTGAAAATTCTGCGCCATATTCTGTGACGTGTTTTGCGACAGGTTCGGATTGCCGCCCTGACCGGACCCGGCGGTCGCCGGATGCGCGACACCCGCCGAGGTTTGCGCTGCGGCCTGAGCGCTCGCCTGAGACGCGCCCTGGGGTGAGGTTTGCGCGTCCGTCCGCGCCGTCGCGTCATCCGCAACGGCAAGACCCGCCGCGACGTCGGCGGCCTTGACTTCGAGCGCGGCGGTGTTCGTTTTGACGCTTAAAGCGTCATTCGTCACCTTGACGCTCAAGGCGTCGGGCGCGACGTTCAGTCCCGCCTGCCGCAACTGATCGCCCAGCTCGTTCAGCCGACCGGCGAAACTGGCGGCGGTTTGCGGGTTGTCGAAACTCAGTTGCGCGCGCGTCTGGCCGTCGCGGCCTATGCTCAGGGCGACATCGACCTTGCCGACCGAATCCGGGGTGAGCTGGATGCGGAACTGGCTCTGGCCCGCGGCGGCGCGATGCTGGATTTGCAAGGAGAGATCGGTCAGGCTCTGCACGGCGGCCTGCGACATCTGGCTGGCGGCGGGCGCGGCGGATGCGGTCGGGATTGTCGGCCCCGAAGTCGTCGTTTGGGCCGCCGTTTGCGGCGCGGTCTGGCTTGTCAGGTTTTCATCCGCCGCCGGTCTCGCCGCATCGCTCTGATCGTCGCCCGCCGCCTTCAGGACATCCTGATCCTGCGCAGGGTCATGGCTTTGCACGGCGGCGCGAGCCTGCGTTTGCGCAAGCGATTGGGACGACGAAAGCGGCGCGTAGATAGGCGCGTCGTCCGCATTCGCCGGTCGCAAGGAAAAGGCGGATGCCGCAGGCGCCATAGCCGCGCCCGCTGTCTGATGGGGCGAACCGGCGGCTGGCGCGGCGGTGGCGCCTGAAGCCCCCCTCTTCTGCACGCCGGATGCTGCAAAGGTGGGCGCCGCCTTGCTCGCCAACGCGCCTGTGGAAGCGCCTGTTGCCGATAGGATGGTCTGAGCGCTTTCAGGCGCGGGACCGGATGCGGAAGGCGCCGTCTCCGGCTGAGACGCGGGCGGCGGCGCAGGCCGAACATCCGCAGCCGCGCCCGAATCGGCGTTGCCGATCGCTGGCCCGATCGCTGGCCCAATCGCTGGCCCAATCGCTGGCCCAGTCGCTGGCATGGAAACGGCGGTCGTCGGGGCCAGCAAGGCCATCAATCCCGTCAAAATTCCCGTCTCCGTCGTCGCATCGACGGCGGCGGAAGTCGCGCCGGATTTGCTGTCAGACTTGCCGTCAGACTTGGCGACCGCCTTGCCGGGCTTACCGGTCGTGAAGGTCGCCGCGTCGCCTGAGCGCACTGCGGCGCGGGCGGCGGCGGGAGATGTAGGCGCCGCTTTGGACGCGCCGGCCGCGGCGGAGCTTGTCATCGGAGCCTCGGCGTTTTGCGCAAGGGTGGCGGGGTCGGAAGATGGCGGCGGCGGCGGCGCGGCGATGCCTGCGAAAGCCGCAGATTCACGGGGCGGACTGTTATCCGCAAGGACCGCCTGATCCGCCGTCGCTCCGTCCACGAGCGACGAAGGCGCAACTGCGTCGGCCTGAATTCCGGCCTGAATCCCGGCCTGAATCCCGGCCTGCGCTTTCGCATCTTGGCTGACGTCCGGCGACGTCGAACTTGCGTCACGCAATTGCGCCAGCAGGTCCGAAAACGCCGTCGCGCCGCCATTGCCGCCAAATAGCGCGCCGGAGGCCCCGTCAGAAGACGCGCCAAGGCTGGCGCCGGAGGGCGCTGCGGCGGACATAAGCAACGATGCAAGATCGAGCGGCATAACGGAGCGCAACACAATTACGGGGAGCCGACGCTTCGCCTGATGGCGGCGAAAAGGTCTGCGGGGCGTCAACGCATTTTGCGCATCCGGTCGTCAGGCGGTCTGCAAACGCCGGGCCAGAGCTTAACCATATGTTTTTAATGTATTTTCTATTTCCAGATCTGCGACGATGCCTGTCATTCAAGGTCAAATTTGCCTACAGGTCGCGGCAAAAATCGCCATAGCCCGGCGCCGCCCACACGCCGTCAATATCATGGCACACGACTTGAAACCTTAACCGGGAATTCTGCGCGCGACTCCAAGGCCAGCAAGACAAGCCTATGAAAATATTGAAGCTTTCAAATTCCCTTCCGCTGACGACCCGGCAAAAATCGCCG
>DATMTF010000200.1:0-8996 GCA_035565015.1 Asticcacaulis sp.
GAGCTTACCATGACATTCAGGACAAACCGTCGCGGCTTTCTGGCGGCTGGCGTCGCCGCGCTCGCCGTTGCTGCGCCGCGCAAAGCCGCTGCAGAAACGCCCACGGACGCCGCCGCCGCTGCGGACGCAAGCTCCGGTCCACCGCCGGTCGAAGCCTTCGCCGGTTCGCCGCAGGTCGAACAGATAGCGCTCTCGCCCGACGGCGCGCGCGTGGCCCTGACGACCAGTCAGGGCGACAACCAGATTCTGGTGCATTTCACCGTCTCTGACAAGAAACCGCATCGCCTGAACATTGGCGCCGCCAAGGTGCGCTCTCTGATTTTCGCCGATAATGATCATGTTATTCTGATTAATTCGCAGACCGTCGCCCTGGATGGTTTCGCCGGTCAGGCGCATGAATTTTCGCTGGCGCGTTCGATCAATCTGAACACGGGCCATGTCGCGACCCTCTTCGATCAGATGGAAGGCTATTATAATATCGTCCTCGGCGATATGCGCCGCATCACGGTCGGAGGCAAACATCTGATCACCGCGTCCAATTACGAGATGAAGTCTCCCTATAATCTCAACCTGTTCAGCTTCGATCTCGACACCGGTCGCGGACGTGAAATCTGCGACGGGTCCGAAGACACGGAAGGCTTCGTCATAGCGCCGAACGGCTGGGTCATGGCCTATTCGGATTTCGACGATCAGCGCAAGGAATGGACTCTCTATTACAATCAGGCCGGTCCCGGCGAGTCTAAACGCTTCCATCCAGTCTACAAGATGAAGGATCCGCTCGATGCCCCAAGCCTGGAAGGCATAGGCCGTAATGGCGATTCCGTGGTTATCTATATCGCCAAGGGCGAGGCGAAGGGTGAGTACCGCGAAATCTCGGCGGACGGAACGCTGAGCGAGTCGCTGGACAAAGGCGATTCCCTGTCCAGCTCGCCTTTATTCCACCCCACCACCGGGCGGCTGGCGGGATTTGCGCACCATGACGACTGGTTCAGCTACGACTATGACGATCCGCTGTTGCGGAAGCTGGCCGAGGCGGTCAAACAGACCGCCGATCCGGGGACGCGCACGGCGATGATCGACTTTGCCGATGATCCGCGCAAGCTGATCCTTTACACCGAGGGACAGGGCGATGCGGGCAGTTACTATTTTGCCGATTTCACCAGCGGTCAGGTGATCTCCATCGCCACCAGCTACCCGAACCTGTCTGAAGCCTGGATCAGCCAGAAACAGGCCATAGACTACAAGGCGGCGGACGGGCTCAATATCCACGCTTATCTCACCCTGCCGCCGCAGACGAAGACGGCGAAGAACCTGCCCTTGATCGTGCTGCCCCATGGCGGGCCGCAGGCGCGCGATTATATTGATTTCGACTGGCAAACCCAGTGCCTGGCTTCGCGCGGATACGCCGTGCTGCAACCTAATTTTCGCGGCTCGACCGGCTACGGGCAAGCCTTTATCGACGCCGCCCACGGCGAATTTGGCCGCAAGATGCAGACCGACCTTTCCGATGGGGTGCGCTATCTGGCGGCGCAGGGAATCGTCGATCCGAAACGCGTGGCGATTCTGGGCGCCTCCTACGGCGGTTATGCGGCGCTGGCCGGCGCGACGCTGGATCCTGGCGTCTATACCTGCGCGGTTAGCATTGCCGGCGTGTCCGATCCCAAGACCTTCATCGATTTTGTCGCCGATAACCAGACCAATTATAAGTACAGTTCAGCCGTGCTGTACTGGAAACAGATGATGGGCGATCCGAAAACCTATAACGACATCTCACCGACCCATCAGGCGGCGAAGGCGTCCTGCCCGATCCTGCTCATCCACGGCACGGACGATACGGTCGTGCCGATCGATCAGAGCAAGCGCATGGAAAACGCCCTCAAGGCTGCCGAGAAACCGGTCGAGTTCGTTACCTATAAGGGCCAGGATCACTGGGAAACCATCGGCTCGGCGCGTATCGAGATGATGAAAACCGCTCTGGCCTTCCTGCAAAAATATAATCCGGTCTGATTAAATCCATAAAAGTCGCTGCGCCCTATTGTCCGACTATTGGGACAGGTCTATGACAGGTGACGTTTCGCCGTCGTCGACGGCGCGCGACGCCATGCGATAAGCTGTTCAAAAAACCGCAAAACCCTGTGGGAGGGATTTTTCATGAAGATTCGCCAGATGACGCGCCCTATGTCGGCGTTCGCCGCCCTCGTCAGCCTTTCGGCCCTGTGCGCCGCCGCGCCATCGCTGGCCGCCACCGCGACGCAGGGCGCGTTCGGCAAGCTGGCCGACGGGACGGCCATTCAGTCGGTGACGCTGAAGAACAGCCACGGCCTGTCGGCGCGCATCATCACCTACGGCGCCATGTGGCAGTCGATGATGGTCCCCGACCGCAACGGCAAGATGGCCGATGTCATTCTCGGTTACGACACGATCGGCGAATATGTCGCCCGCAACCAGTATTCCGGCATGACAGTCGGTCGCTACGCCAACCGCATCGCCAAAGGCCAATTCTCCCTCGACGGCAAGTCCTATCAGCTCGCCATCAATAACCCGCCCAACGCCCTGCACGGCGGCCCGACCGGCTTTGAGGTGCGCGTCTGGAAGATCGTTAATGTCGATCAAGGCGGCGCGGGTAAACCCGCCAGCGTGACGCTGAAATACGTCTCCGCCGACGGCGAGGAAGGCTATCCGGGGACCATGACCACGGACGTGACCTATTCGCTCAACGACAATAACGACCTGACCATCAGCTATAAGGCGACCACCGACGCGCCAACCGTCGTCAACCTGACCAACCACGCCCTGTTCAATCTCGAAGGCGTCGAATCAGGCCGCAGCGCGCTCGACGCGACGGCTCAGATCGAGGCCGACACCTATCTGCCGACCGACAAGACCGCGATTCCGACCGGCGGCTGCGTCACGGTCAAGGGCACGGCCTTCGATTTCACCAAACCGGCGGTCATAAACACCCGTGCGCATGACGGCAAGGATCCGCAGGTGCTGATCGGCACCGGGATCGACCACAATTTCTGCCTGCGCGACGGCGAAACCAAGACGCCGAAACTGGCCGTCACCATGCTCGATTCCCATTCGGGCCGCGGCATGAAGATCCTGACCACCGAGCCGGGCATCCAGTTCTACACCGGCAACTTCCTTGACGGCCTGACGCCGGGCAAGGGCGGCGTCACCACCCGCCAGGGCGACGGCGTCGCCTATGAGGCCCAGCACTTCCCGGACAGCCCGAACCATCCGGACTATCCCTCGACCCGCCTCGATCCGGGTCAGACCTATACCCAAACCACCGTCCACCACTTCTTTGTAACCAAGTAAATCTAAATGACCTCTAAGCCCGCCCTGCGCTCGCGCGCCTGGTTCGACAATCCCGCCAATGCCGATATGACGGCGCTCTATCTGGAGCGTTACATGAATTTCGGCCTGTCGCTGGAGGAGCTGCAATCGGGTAAGCCGATCATCGGCATCGCCCAGACCGGCTCGGATTTGTCTCCGTGCAACCGCCACCACCTCGTTCTGGCCGAACGCATCCGCGCCGGCATTATCGAGGCGGGCGGCATTCCGCTGGAGTTCCCGGTTCACCCGATTCAGGAAACCGGCAAGCGGCCCACGGCGGGCCTCGACCGCAACCTGGCCTATATCGGCCTGGTGGATATCCTCTACGGCTATCCGCTGGACGGTGTCGTGCTGACCATAGGCTGCGACAAGACCACCCCGGCCTGCCTGATGGCCGCCGCTACGGTCAATATCCCGGCCATTGCCCTGTCGGTCGGCCCGATGAACAATGGCTGGTACAAGGGTGAGCGCACCGGCTCAGGCACCATTGTCTGGAAGGCGCGCGAACTGCTGGCGTCGGGCGAGATCGACTATAAGGGCTTTATCAAGCTGGTCGCCTCGTCCGCCCCCTCGACCGGCTATTGCAACACTATGGGCACGGCCACGACCATGAACTCGCTGGCCGAGGCGCTGGGTATGCAACTGCCCTATTCCGCCGCTATCCCGGCGCCGCATCGCGACCGTCAGGAAATGGCCTGGCGCACCGGCAAGCGCATCGTCGACATGGTGCATGAGGATCTGAAGCCCTCGGATATTCTGAGCAAGAACGCCTTTATCAACGCCATCCGCGTCAATTCGGCCATCGGCGGTTCGACCAATGCGCCGATCCACTTAAACGCCCTGGCGCGCCATATCGGCGTCGATCTCAAGGTCGAGGAATGGCAGACCTATGGCGAGGACGTCTCGCTGATCGTCAATCTGATGCCCGCTGGCGAATATCTCGGCGAAGACTATCACCATGCCGGCGGCGTACCGGCCGTGGTGAAGCAGCTCATGGATCAGAACCTGATCGAGGACGCCCTGACCTGCACGGGCAAGTCGCTGGCCGAGAACTGCCGCGAGGCGGTGATCGAGGATGAAAACGTCATCCGCAGCTATGACAAGCCTTTGAAGGAAAAGGCCGGTTTCCGCGTGCTGTCGGGCAATCTGTTCACCTCGGCCATCATGAAGGTCAGCGTGATCTCGGAAGAGTTCCGCCAGCGCTACCTGAGCAACCCCGCTGATCCGATGGCGTTCGAGGGCCGCGCAATCGTGTTCGACGGCCCGGAGGATTATCACCACCGCATCGACGATCCGGCGCTCGGCATTGACGAGCACTGCATCCTGTTCATGCGCGGCGCGGGCCCGATCGGCTATCCGGGCGCGGCGGAAGTGGTCAATATGCGCTGCCCCGACTATCTGCTCAAAAAGGGCGTGACCTCGCTGGCCTGCATCGGCGACGGCCGCCAGTCCGGCACGTCCGGCTCGCCGTCGATCCTCAACGCCTCGCCCGAAGCGGCGGCGGGCGGCAATCTGGCCATCCTGATGACCGGCGACCGTGTGCGCGTCGATCTGAACAAGGGCACGGTCAATGCGCTCATCACCAATGAAGAGATCGCGCAACGCCGCGCCGATCTCGACGCAGCGGGCGGATTCAAATACCCGGCCAGCCAGACGCCGTGGCAGGCCATGCAGCGCCGCACGATCGGTCAGATGGACACCGGCGCCTGCCTTGAAGACGCCGTGGAGTTCCAGCGCATCGCCCAGACCATGGGCCTGCCCAGAGACAATCACTAAGGCATAGCGCTAAACCTTACCAAAAACGAAGCCCCCTCCGCGACTGCGGCAGGGGGCTTCGTTTTAAAGGTTTGATATTTCCACATCGCATTTTTACAAGCTCACGGATTTTTTGGTTCCGTTTCCGCAGGTGCGTGCTAAGTCTCAGGAACAGCGGCGACGCGCCGTCCCTTTTTCCTCAAAGCCTGACGATCAAAGCCGCACCATGTCCGAACCCACGATGATTATCGACCAGATGGATTACGCCGGACTGACCCAGAACGCCTTGCGCGGGGTCATTCGCGAAGCCCTGCGTCGCGCCGCCGACGAGGGGCTGCCGGGCGAACATCATTTCTACGTCACCTTCCTGACGCGCGCGGCGGGCGTGTCGATCCCGGCGGACCTGCTGGCGCGCTACCCCTACGACATCACCATCGTGTTGCAGCACCAGTATCAGGATCTGCGCGTCACCGACGACTTCTTCCGCGTCACCCTGACCTTCGGCGGCATGCCGAAAATCCTGACCGTGCCGTTCGCGGCGATCACGCGCTTCCACGACCCCTACGCCCAGTTCATGCTGGAATTCGAGGCCGAGGAGCCGGTCGCGGAGGCGGACGAGGCGGAGGCGGAAGCCGTCGAAACGCCAGACGCGGAGGTCGAAGACGCCGACGATGCGCCCAAGATCGTCTCGCTCGATCAGTTCCGCAAAAAATAAACCGCTATCCCCCTGTGCGGGCGGCTAGGCCCTGCGCTAGAATCGCCTGAACTTCAATAAGCGGAACCTGTTGGCGAACCTCTGACGGAAGGCGGTCATGGTCTGGCGGCTGGCTATCTCATCGGTAAGAACATCATGCGCGTTCGGCGCGCTGGCCCTGTTGTTCGGCGCTGCGCCCGCCGTGACGCAGACGACCGAACCGGACGTTCAGGCGCAACTGCACCCCTATGTCCCGCCCGCCAGCGCCAGCAGCACATCGGTGGAGGCCGGTCCGGCGGCGGGCGCAGCTTCGTCGGGTTCGCAATCGCACGCCGCACCGCGCGCCCGGCCCAAACCCTCCATGCCCGTGCCGAGGCCTGCGCCGCCGATAACGGCGTCGGCGGGGAGTTCATCCTCAGGTCTGCCCGCCGGGCCGGTTCCCTATACCACCGCCGGTTCGTCGTCCGCGCCGCCGGTCGTCCATATCGCGCCCAAAGCAGTCAAACCTGCCGCCCCCGTCAATGCCGGATCTGGCGCCGTCCCGGTCAGCGTCCCCATCAGCGCTGGCGACATCGAGGCCTTCACCGATTCGGTCGTGCGCACCCTGATGCAGCGCGACCATGTGCTGGGCGTCGAGGTCGCGGTCGTGCAGGGCGACACGCCGCTGCTGGTCAAGGGCTATGGCTATGACCGGCTCAAGCCCGCGCGCCGCGTCGATGCGACCAGTTCGCTGTTCCGGCTCGGTTCGATCAGCAAGGTCTTCACCTGGGTCGTGGCGCGCCAGGAGATCGAGGCCGGACGCATCAAGCCAAACGCCTCGATCGGCGACTATCTGCCCGCCGACATCTATACCGAGGACCGGCGCTTCAAGCCGATCACGCTCAACGACCTGATGGACCATACGCCGGGCTATGAAGACACCAGCCTCGGCCATCTGTTCAATCTCGACGGCGCGCAGCTTGAAGGCGTCGATTCCTATTTCCGCATCCATCGCCCGCGCCGCGTGCGCCAGCCGGGCGAGTTTTCCTCCTATTCCAATTTCGGCGTCGCGCTGGCCGCCCGCGCGCTGGCCCAGACCGCGCGCGCCAAGGACGTGCCATCGCTGATGGAGGCGCGCGTCTTTTCCCCGCTCGGCATGGCGCACACCACCCTGCGCGAGCCGTACCAACCCAATGACCTCAACGCCTATGACCTGCCCGCGCCGCTGGCGCCCGGCCTGACGCAGGATCTGTCGGAGGGCTTTGTCTGGGACGGCGCCACCTATGCGGCCCAGCCCTTCGACCACGCCCTGCCTCTGTCGGGCGCGCTCGGCGCCTCATCGACCGCGCAGGACATGGCCGCCTTCATGTCGATGATGCTCGGCGACGGCCAGTATGGCGGCGTGCAATTGTTCAACGTCGATTCGGCGCGCGCCTTCCGCACGCCGATGCTGAAGGTTCCGTCCGGCTATAATGGCTGGGCGTCTGGTCTGATGACGCGCGAGGCGCCGTCGGGTGAGATCACCTATGGCCACGGCGGCGCGACCCTGTGGTTCAACGCCAATATGGTGCTGGTTCCCAGCCTCAATCTCGGCGTCTTCGTCGCCGCCAATACCCAGACCGGCGGCCCGTTGACGCAAAGCTTCCCCAATCTGCTGCTCGATCACCTGAGCGGCGATCTGGTCCGTCCGCCGCTCATGCCCACGCCCGACATGGCCTATGCCGATCATCGCGACTATTACCGCGCCATCAGCGGGCAATATGTCTCGACGCGGCGCGCCTATGGCGGGCTGGAGGGTGCGGTAACGCGGCTTCTGAACACCGTCTCGGTGAGCGCCGATCGCGACGGGCGGCTGATCCTCGCCACCTCCAACGGCCTGTCGGCCTTCGTTCCGGCCAGCGCACCCGGCTTCTTCCTGCAACAGGACGCCGAAGACCCCGGCCCCGCGGCGGAGACCGGTGGACTGCACTTCCTGCTGCCATCGAACGGCGGCAAGGCCAAGGCGTTCGAGACGGCGAGCAATCTGGCGCGCTATGAGCGCGTCGGCTGGCTGCACAGCCCTCAGACCCTCGGCTGGCTCAGCGCCATCGCCGTGGTGGTGTCCCTGCTGACGCTTCTGTCGCTGGCCCGCCCGCGTCAGCGGCACGAGCAGCCGACCCAGGCGCAGGTCTGGGCCACCATCGTTTCCGTCGCCATGGCGACGCTGTGGCTGCTGGCCCTGTTCATCTTCCATAGCTGGCGTGAAGGTCTGGCCGACAATCCCGGCGCCCTGTTCACGCGCTGGCCGTCCGGTTCGGTGCGACTGGCCTCCAGCCTCGCCTTTCTCGCCGCCATCGCCGCCCTCTACCAGGCGGGCAGCCTCTATTTCGTCCTGGCCGACGAGGCGCGCTATGGCGAAGGCTGGAGCGCCTGGCAAAAAGCCGCGCATGCCGTCCTGGTCGCGTGGTCGGTGTTTTACGCCATCGTGCTGATGCTGTGGGGCGCACTCGAACCCTGGAGTTGGTGATCAGCGCTTCAGCGGCCAGACGCGGATCGTGATCTGCTCGCGCGCGCCCTCAAAGCGCTCGACCAGCAACCGAGCCACCTGCGAGTCGTCGTGAAAGACAAAGCCCTTGATCGCGTCCAGCAGCGCCTTGGCCAGATTGTCGAGGTCCATCATCGGCGGATCGCCGATATGCTCCATACGGATATCGACGCCGTAATCGCCCCAGGCGGGGCGTCCGCCGCGCCATTCCTTGCGAAAGAACTCATAGACCAGCGGCTTGTAATACCGCCCCTGCGTCGTCAGGCCGTCAATGACGATCTCCAGCCCTTCGGCGGTTTCGCGCGCCTTGACCTTGCCGGACGTGATCCAGTCGCTCATGCCGCCTGCGCCGCCCATTCTGCAACGAAGTTGATTTCGTCATGATAGGTTAAATCTTCAGGATCAAGCTGCTTCGCCTTCAACATAATCGGTAAAGCCGCCATAAAGCGCTCAAATTCTTGCGCCAGAATAACGCCGCCCGGCACCGTCCTGCGACGCGACGCGCGTCTAAGCCATCCCGCCAGCTTGATAATCAACTGACCTATTTCGCCATCGTGCGAATGAATGTCCTGTCCTGCGATATCAGACATAAATTGCTGATAACGGAAGGCTTGCTTATCGAGGATCATGACCCTTTTGTTCTTCTGGTCGTCGCCACCGAACTTTTTTGCGCCCAGAAACAAGCCAAGCTCCAAAGGCATGTTA
>DATMTF010000201.1:0-7951 GCA_035565015.1 Asticcacaulis sp.
AATCATGGGTTGATACGCGTCCGTCACAAGCCCGACAGTTGGGTGGTAGCGTAACCCCGACGAAGACATATGCGCCCAGCGCAGAGCTTCTCCAGCATGGCTGCGAGCGTCGGTGTAAAGCTTGAGATCGTCGGCCATTAGAGCATAAGCCGCGTAGATCTTAAATTTTATGACTGGAAAGATGATGGAGTCTTCGGCCCGGTTGTCGAGTAGCGTCTTCGCCAGAGAATATTCTGCTGTAAGATTATGGGACGCAACAAAATAGGGAAACTGAACATCAGCTCCGACAATATGACGGGGCTTAAGCTGCTCTTGCTTCAAGACGGCCTTTATGGCGTCGAGAGCGCGCGGAATATCGCCCGTCGCCTCATAAGCTTGTCGGCGGGCGTCCAAGGCCCTTACGTGGTCAAAGTCATTGTTGACGTCCTCGCCTTGAGCGAAATAGAGGTCGATAAGTTTCAGGCAAATGTCGGGCCGGGTTTTAGCAAGCGTGAGCGCCTGGATGACAAGATACTGGCTCTTTTGCGATCTGGCGCGATTGAGCTTAGCGAAGAACGCCGTCTCAATATCCGCGCTCCACGTCGCGTTGCGAAACCAGTCTTCGCGCCCCATGGAATAGACTATTCCGCGTCGAACTTGGCCACGTCATCGAGCAGGCCCTTGACGGCGCAGGCGATGATCTGTTCGCCGTCGGCGACCGTGGCCAGCGAGGAATCCGAGCCGATGCGGCCGTCAGGGAAGCGGTGACGGTAGTCGAGCGCGTCGCGGATCGGGCCGTTGGCGGCGATTTGCGGCTCCATCGGCGCCGATTTTACGAAATCCGGATAGGCGGCGAAGGTGACCGCGATCTCCGACGGGGTGGCGTGGCTGCCGTGGCCGGTCGGATAGAGTTTGGCGCACAGGCGCGACACGCCGGGCAAGTCCCACCAGTTGCGCAGTTTCAGGATGAACGGACACGGCTCCGCGCTATAGGAATAGGCGGCGTAGATCTCCGAGAAGGTCGCCTCGATGGTTGCGACATTGCCGCCGTGGCCGTTGAGGAAATAGATGCGGTCAAAGCCATGCCGGTTCAGCGACTGCACCCAGTCCTCGATCGCCGACATGAAGGTCGAGGGGCGTAAGGAGATCGTGCCGGGAAAGCCGAGATGGTGCTGGGCCATGCCGATATTGAAGGTCGGCGCGATCAGAAGGTCGCCCTCCTTCTCCGCCGCATGGGCGATGATTTCCGGACACAGCCAGTCGGTGCCCAAAAGCCCCATCGGGCCGTGCTGCTCGTTCGAGCCGATCGGCACGATGACGGTGCGCGAAGATTTCAGCCGTTCGTCGATTTCGGGCCAGGTGGACAGGTGCAGCAGCATAATTAATCTCTGAACATTTCGCGTAAGGTTTTCAGGATGTCGGCCAGGATTTCATCATCCACTCGGCCCAGCTTTTTGGTCAGACGGAGCCTGTCCACCGAACGGATATGTTCAAGCATGACGAAGCCGTCAACCTTGTCGAAGGCGATCTTGATGCGCGCGGGCGCCGGACGGCTGCCACTCGTCAGGGGAGCGACGAGGACGGTGCGGATATGGTTATGGATTTCGTCAGGCGACACTATGACGCAAGGCCGCGTTTTCTGGATTTCGCTGCCGAGCGTAGGATTGAGAGCCACCAGCCAGACATCGCCGCGCGACAGACGGCCAGCCCCTACCACGTCCAGTCCTCATTATCGAAGTCATTATTAAAGTCGAGCCATTCGTGGTCAGGCGTCTCTTCCGCCAGCGCCTTGTAGGCGTCTTCCCAGCCTTCACGCGGCGGCTTTGCGGGTTTTTCAATGACCAGACTGGTTTCGGTGATGCGCATCTCGACCTCTCCCTCGAACCCCAACTGATTGATCAGGGCCTTGGGGATGATCACGCCTTGCGAATTTCCCATTTTACGTAAGGTGGCGCGCATGATTGTCATCTCCGTCGCCATAAGCATAGCTTCATAATGCAATGTGTCAACAATGTTATTACGTCCTAAGGCTCGCGACCGTCAGTGAGCCTCTTATTTGCGTCGCATCCTGTCGCAAACCGCGCCTTAATGCCGCATGACAGCGTAATCATGCGGCATTTTTCGCATTGGTCATATCGACTCTGGAGTGCAGGTTTATATAGAGTGCCGACAACAGTTTTGGCAGCGCACCCAAGATGCGCCCCGGAGGACATTATGGACGATCACGCCGCACATCCCGCATCCGCCGTCTTCCCTGTGCCACAGGGCTTTTTGCGCCCCGGCACGCTGACCGCCGAAGGTTTGCAGGCGCAGCGCGATCTGTTCGCGCGCGACCCGGAGGCGCACTGGCGCACGCTTGGCGACGCACTCGACTGGATCAGGCCGTACACGAAGGTCAAGGACGTCTCGTTCAACCGCGACGATTTCCGCATCCGCTGGTTCTATGACGGCCAACTCAATGTCTCGGCCAACTGCATCGACCGGCATCTGGCGACGCGCGGCGAGCAGGTGGCGTTTATCTTCGAGGGCGACGATCCCGGCGTTTCGTACACGGTCACCTATAACCAGCTCAGCCGCGAGGTGAACAAGCGCGCCAACCTCCTGAAACACTACGGCGTCAAGAAGGGCGACCGGGTGACGCTCTACCTGCCGATGATCCCGGAAGCCGCCTACTTCATGCTGGCCTGCACGCGCATCGGCGCGGTGCATTCGGTGGTGTTCGGCGGCTTCTCGCCCGACAGCATCGCCGGGCGGATTCTCGACTGCCGCTCCGACATCGTCATCACCGCCAATGAGGGCAGGCGCGGCGGCAAGACCATCCCGCTGAAGGCCAATGTCGATCTGGCCCTGCTGCAATGCCCGGATGTGCGCCATGTGCTGGTGGTCGAGCATACGAACGCCCATTATCTGACGCATGACGGGCGCGATATTTCGGTGCCCAAGGCGCTGGAGGGCATGTCGGATGTCTGCGAACCGGAGCCGATGAACGCCGAAGACCCTTTGTTCATCCTCTATACGTCGGGTTCGACGGGCAAGCCCAAGGGCGTTTTGCACACCACGGGCGGCTATCTGGCCTGGGCTGCCTATACGATGAAGACGACCTTCGACTATCAGGACGGCGACATCTACTGGTGCACCGCCGATGTCGGCTGGGTCACGGGCCATTCCTATGTCGTCTATGGCCCGCTGTCGAACGGCGGAACCTCGCTGATCTTTGAGGGCGTGCCGAACTATCCCGACTCGTCGCGTTTCTGGCAGGTGGTCGATAAGCACAAGGTCACCACCTTCTATACCGCCCCGACCGCCATCCGCGCCCTGATGCGCGAGGGCGAGGCGCCGGTGAAATCGACCTCGCGCGCCTCGTTGCGCGTCCTCGGCACGGTCGGCGAGCCGATCAACCCGGAAGCCTGGCTGTGGTATCACCGCGTCGTCGGCGATGAGCGCTGCCCGATCGTCGACACCTGGTGGCAGACCGAGACCGGCGGCCATCTGATCACGCCGGTTCCGGGCGCGACGCCGCTCAAGCCCGGTTCGGCGACGCACCCCCTGCCGGGCGTCGCGCCGATGCTGGTCGACGCCGAGGGCAAGGAACTGCACGGCGCGACCGAAGGCAATCTGTGCATTGTCGATTCGTGGCCCGGTCAGATGCGCAGCGTCTATGGCGACCATCAGCGCTTCCTCGACACCTATTTTTCGACCTATCCGGGCAAGTATTTCACCGGCGACGGCTGCCGCCGCGACGAGGACGGCTATTACTGGATCACGGGCCGCGTCGATGATGTGTTGAACGTCTCCGGCCACCGCATCGGCACGGCGGAAATCGAAAGCGCGCTGGTCGGCCATTCGGGCGTCACCGAGGCGGCGGTGGTCGGCTATCCGCACGACATCAAGGGGCAGGGCATCTGGTGCTATGTGACGCTCAAGCAGGGCGTCGTCGGCACGGATGCGCTGAAAAAAGAGCTGCGCGACCATGTGCGGCAGGAGATCGGGCCGATCGCCTCGCCCGACGTGATCCAGTGGGCGCCGGGCCTGCCCAAGACGCGCTCCGGCAAGATCATGCGCCGCATCCTGCGCAAGATCGCCGAGGGCCAGCCCGAAGCGCTCGGCGATATTTCGACGCTGGCCGATCCGTCGGTGGTGGCGGATCTGGTCGAAGGCGCGAAGGGGCTGGGGTAGATTTGCCTTTTCCTCTCCCCTCTTGAGGGGAGAGGCCGGGAAACAAGCCGCGTCAGCGGCGCAGGCGACCGGGTGAGGGGGCTGTCAGGCTCTTTCGTTCAAACGGCGGGCGGCCCCTCACCCGACAATCTGCGGCTTCGCCTTGCTTGTTGTCCTCTCCCCATGTCATGGGGAGAGGGAAGGAGCCTGATCCGATGACGAACGCTGCCGATCTCACCGACGACGAACTGGACCGTTATGCGCGGCATATCGTGTTGCGCGAGATTGGCGGGCAGGGGCAGATGAAGCTCAGGGCCGCGAAGGTGGCGCTGGTCGGCATGGGCGGGATCGGGGCGCCGGCGGCGCTTTATCTGGCGGCGGCGGGGGTTGGAACTCTGGGCCTGATCGACGACGATCATGTCAGTCTCAGCAATCTGCAACGGCAGGTGCTGTATGCGACGCGCGATGCGGGCGCGTCCAAGGCGGAAAGCGCGGCGACGCATCTCAACGATCTCAATCCGTATTGCGCGTGCCGCATCCACCGGCTGCGGCTTGATGAGGGCAATGCGGCGGAGGTGCTGGGCGGTTATGATCTTGTCATCGACGGCTGCGACAATTTTCCGACGCGGCTTTTGGTCAACCGGGTCTGTCACAAGCTGAAAATTCCGCTGATCTCGGCGGCGATCGGGCGCTTTTCCGGCCAGTTGGCGACGTTTCATGGTTCGCCCTGTTATCAGTGCCTCGTGCCGGAGGTTCCGCCCGACGCTGAAACCTGCGAGCGCGTCGGTGTCGTCGGGGCGCTGGCCGGGGTGATGGGGACGCTGGCGGCGCTGGAGGCGGTCAAATGGATCACCGGCGCGGGCGAGACGCTCAAAGGGCGGTTGATGATCTTTGATGGGCTCAGCTTTGACAGCCGCATCGTCAGACTGGCCGCGGACCCCAAATGCCCGGTGTGCAGCGGGCATTGAGTTGCGCTGCAATATAGTTTATTTTGCAACCGCATAATCTGCGGAGCGCTTCCCATGTCGCCGACCACCCTTGAACAGGCCGCCGCGCACCTTGCGCCCGGCGAGACCGAGCTTTATCCGGTCGCCAAGCATACGCTGATCGAAGATGTGTACGCCTTTGCGATTGGCGTCTCGTTCATTGTGCTGGGCATGATTTTCCTGAAGGCGGTCGGCCTGGTCACCGGCGGCGTGGCCGGGATTGCGCTGCTGGTGTCTTACATCGTGCCGCTGCCGGTCGGCGTGCTGTTCACCCTGATCAATATTCCGTTCTTTCTGTTCTCCTGGCCCGCCATGGGCAAGCGCTTCATGATCAAGACCGTGCTGGTCAATCTGGCCATTATGGCGGCGGCGCAGGGCGCGCCATTGGCGTTTCATCTGTCCGGCGTCAATGCCATCTTCGCCGCCCTGTTCGGCGGCACCATCATCGGCATGGGGATTTTGGCCCTGGCGCGGCATGGCGCAGGCGCGGGCGGCACCGGGGTGCTGGCGCTGTTCTTACAAAAACGCAAAGGCATCAATGCGGGCAAGACGCAGATGATGTGCGACGCCCTGATCCTGTCGGCGTCGATTCTGGTGCTGCAACCGCATCAGGTGCTGTTCTCGCTTTTGTCGGCCATCGCCATGAGCGGGGTTTTGATCGGCTTTCACAAGCCGGAGCGCTATATCGGCAGATAGGTTTAGGTTTTCTGTGGCCTGCCGAAGGCTTCGCGCAGCTCGTCCTTGGCCTTTTCCAGCACGCTTCGCTGCCGCTTGGACAGATTGTCGCCCGCGCGGTTGATGTAGAAGGTCAGCATGGACATGGCCGAGCGATAGGGGCTGGCTTTACGCCGGTGGCTCTGCTCGGCGGAGTGTTTGAGCGACTCGGCGATCTTTTTCGGGCTGTGCGAGGTGAAGATGTCCTTTTGCGTGTCCATCGCATTGGAATGTTCGGTGACCTCGTGCGACCATTTCTTCTGTGTCATGACGGCTCTCCTTTCAGAAGGAAGCATAACCGCGTCAGGGATCAGGACGCGATGCCGTACACCGGCGCGGCGCGTTTAAAGCGCGTCAGGATCAGGCGGCGTCGGCTTCGCTCAGGAAGGTGGCGATCAGCGAACGGATACGGGCATTGCGCCCGGAAATCTCGCGCGAGGCCTGAGCGACCTGTCCCGCCGCCTGCGCGGTGTGCGCGGTTTCCGACTGCATGCGCGCCACCGTGTCGCTGACCGCCTGAGCGCCGCCGGAAGCGCTGGCGACATTGCGCGAAATATCCTGCGTCGCGGCGCCCTGCTGGGTGACGGCGGCGGCGATAGCCGAGGTGAAGGCGGTGACGTCCGCCATCGCGCCGGTAATGTCGCCGATGGCGGCGACCGTGGCCTGGGTCGAGCTTTGGATGGCGGCGATCTGGGCTGAAATCTCGGCGGTCGCCTTCGCCGTCTGCTGGGCCAGCGACTTGACTTCGGAGGCGACGACGGCGAACCCCTTGCCCGCCTCGCCCGCGCGCGCCGCTTCAATGGTGGCGTTGAGCGCCAGAAGATTGGTCTGGGCGGCGACGGCCTGAATCAGCCCGACCACCTCGCCGATGCGTCCGGCGGCATCGGCCAGGCTGGCGACCTTGGCGTTGGTGTCGGAGGTCACGCGCGTGGCGTCGCCGACGGCGGCGTTGGCGCGCGTCACCTGCTCGCCGATGTCGCGGATCGAGGCGGTCAGTTCCTCGGTGGCGCTGGCGACGGTCTGGACATTGTCGGAGGCGTCGAAGGCGGCCTGACCGGCGCGGGCGGCATTGTCGGCGGTGTGCTGGCTGGCGCGGCTCAAGGTGTCGCTGGCCGTGAGAATGTCGTCGCTGGCCACGGCCACGCCGTCCAGGGCCTGCGCGATCTCGGCCTGAAACGCCGCGACCAGGGTTTCCAGCCTGCGCTGACGCTCAGCCTTGCCCGCCTCCTCCTGCGCGCGCGCCTCGGTCAGGCGCAGACGTTCGACGCCCTGAACGCGAAACTGCTCCAGAGCCCGCGCCATGCTGCCGATTTCGTTGCGCCAGCCGGCGAAGGGTATGGCGGCGTCATACTGTCCTCCGGCCACGGCGACCACGCCCTGCTCCAGCTTCGACAGCGGCGCCATCAGGCGCTGCGACGCGAAAAAGGCGGCGGCGCCGAACAGGGCGATCAGCGCGAAGGCGACCAGAGCGGCCTTGAGGACGGTCACGGACGCGGCGGCGGCGATGTCTTTCGCGGCGACGCTGGCGACCAACGCGCCGATCACATGGCCCTGCGAGTCGATAACGGGCTGATAGGCGGCGTAGGATGCGGCGCCGAACAGACTGGACCTGCCCAGATAGGCTTTGCCGATGCTGACGGCGGCCCAGGCGCGATCGGCGCGGCTGAGCTTGGCGCCCTTATCCGCCTTGAGCGTGGTGGCGATGGCGGTCAGGGCGTTGGCGCTGGCGTCGTAGCCGAACAGGGTCGCGGCCTGACCCGATGTGCGCGCCATCTGAGCGACCAGATCGCCGGCGGAGGCGTCCGGCAACTGATCGAGCGTGATCTTTTTGACATCGCCCGCCGGAGTCCATTCGACCAGGGCGTCGCCGAACTGGCCCTGCAGGATGGAGGCGTCGACGCGCAGGGCCGAGGTCTGGAATTTCAACGCCGTGCGCGAGGATTCGGCCTGCACGTCGAGCGCGACCAGGGCGACGAAGGCGAGCGCCGTCAGCGCCACGAGAGCCACGGTCAGAAGGCCGGTGACGCGCGCCAGAGGAAGGCGGCGGAGCAGGGGGATCATGTCGGAAAGCCTCGGTCAGGTGATATTGCGCTGCATTATGACCACCTGAGCCGAGG
>DATMTF010000202.1:0-17675 GCA_035565015.1 Asticcacaulis sp.
CTGTCCGCCGGCATCAAGCGTCTGGAGGACGAACTGGGGACGGCCCTGTTCGTGCGCTCGAACCGGCGCGTACACCTGACCGCCGCCGGGGCGCGTTTCCTGCCGCGCGCCAAGGCGATCCTGCACGAGGTCAATATGGCCACCGCCGAGATCGCCGACGCCGAAGCCGCCAATGTGCTGCGCCTCGGCGTCCTGCAAACGATTCCGGCGCGTCTGGTCGCCGACCTGCTGCGCGGCTTTGACGCCATCATGCCCGATGTGCGCTTCGACCTGTTCGACGGTGCCGAGCAGGAGCTGGTCAACCGGCTCGATGAGCGCGGCCTCGACCTGGCCCTGTCGATCCGCCGCGTCGATGCTGACGGGACGACGCCCCTGTTCCATGAAGGCTACCGCCTCGTCCTGCCGCGCACGCACCGGCTGGCCGGGCAGGCGGAGATCCATGCCGAGGATCTGGCCCGCGACGCCATGATCGTGCGCTCGCGCTGCGAAGTGCTGTCCGAGACCAGCCGCCATTTCACCGATCGCAATGTGCGTCCGCCGCTCGCCTATCGCACCGCGCAGGACGAGCGCGCCCTTTGCATGGTCGGGGCAGGGGTTGGGGTCACGGTCATGCCGGACAGCTATGAGGCGTCCGACGTCGCCTTCGCCCGGTTGCACGGCTTCGCGCCAACGCGGACCGTGGCCCTGTTTCCGCCGCGCTATGCGCTGTCGGGACGGCTATTGGACGCGGCGCGGGCGTTCACGCAGTTTGCGCGCCTCTTCTTCAAAGCTGACGACCTCGGCTGACATTTCGCGCGCCATCATATAGTCGCGCGTGATCGGCAGGCTATCGACGCGCTTGGCGATCTGCACCTGAAAGACCATCAGGTCGGAATAGCGGAAGCCCAGTTCGCACCAGCACAGATAGAATTCCCACATGCGGCAGAAGCGGTCGTCATAGAGGTCTTCGATCTCCAGCCGGTGCGCCATAAAGCGTTCGCGCCAGCAGCGCAGCGTCTTGGCGTAATGCAGCCTTAAAGGCTCGACATCCGTGACCCACAGGCCGGACTTCTCGACCGATTGCATGATTTCGGACAGGCTCGGAATATAGCCGCCGGGGAAGATGTACTTGTCCAGCCAGTCGGAGCGCGCCCCCGATTCGCCGCGCCGCCCGATGGTGTGGATCAGGCCCACCCCATCGTCCTTCAACCGGTCATAGACGGTGTTGAAATAGGTGTCGAAGGCCGCCTTGCCGACATGCTCGAACATGCCGACGCTGACCACGCGGTCGAACTGACCCTCGACCTGGCGATAGTCGCACAGGGCGAAGCGCACGCGCGCATTGACCTCCGGCGCCTGCGCCCGCTGCTCGGCGACCGCCAGTTGTTCGGTTGAAAGCGTCACGCCGGTGACATTGACATTGGCGCGCTTGGCCAGGTGCAAAGCCATGCCGCCCCAGCCGCAGCCGATATCGAGCACGCTCTGGCCCGGAGACAGGCGCAACTTGTCGGCGATATGGTCGCGCTTGGCGGTTTGCGCCTCCTCCAGCGTCATGTCGGGACGGCGGAAATAGGCGCAGCTATATTGCATGTCCTCGTCGAGAAACAGGCGATAGAGCCGCTCGGAAAGGTCGTAATGGTGCGCGACATTGCGCCGCGACGCCGTAATCGAATGGGCGGGCAGGAACTGGCGCAGCCGGTTCAGAAACCGCATGAAGGCCGAACGCGGCGGCAGGGACTGCATGTTGAGCCCGATCAGCTCCATGAAGCCCCACAGATCGCCGCGCTCGACGATCAGGTCGCCGTCCATATAGGCTTCGCCGAAATAGAGGTAAGGATGCAGGCCGACCTTGCTGGCCGTCCATTTGCTGCTGAACCAGATGGCGATGTCCAGATCGGGCCGGTCAGGAACCGCCTCGCCAAAGGTCCATGTGACGTTCGGATTGACGCGCACGGTGAGACGACCGCGCTTGATGAATTTCGCCAGATACGCTTGCAACATCCTGTTTCCCTTTGAGAAAGTGTGAAACCAGACGTCATGCGCGCCCCGGAAAAGCGCATGCTGCCGCTAACTCTATCAAAAGACGTGCGGCGACGCAAAAATCCCATCATGATGAAGCCGCCGGTTGTAAGGAAACGGTAATTAGCGACGGGATTGACACGGACGTCGTCGTCTGCGCCTAGGACAGAACCATGCCTGCGACCTCGCGCCTCTATATCGGATCTATCGCCGTCCTCCTCCTGCTGACCGCGGGGCTGGCGATCGCCTTTGGCTATATCAGCGTCGATTCCTGGTATTACATGCTGCTGGCGCAAGGCTTGCGCGACGGCCATCCGCTGCAACTGCACGGGCAATATATGGCGGTCTATCCGCTCGGCTATCCGACCCTGCTGGCCCTGACCGCGCCTCTGGCGCGCCCCGAGGTGATGATGATCACCGCCAAGCTGGTCAATATCGCGCTTCTGGGCGCGGACGCCTGGCTGATCTGGCGCGCCTCCGGGCACAGGCTGATGGCGAGCCTGATCGCCATCAATCCGGTCAGCCTGGTGATCGCCATGTACACTTGGTCGGAGAATCTCGAACTGTTCGCCATCTGCGCCAGTCTTTACCTGATCGTCAGGCTGGCGCAGGGGCCGAGCCGGACGCGGCTTGTCCTGTTGGCCGGGGCGCTGATCGTCGGCGTCTTTTCGCGTTACTTCTTTTCCCCCTTCGCCTTTCTGATCTTCCTGGCGGTCTGGTTCGTCTATGGGCGGCGCGTCGCGTGGCGCGTCTTTCCGGCCTTTTGCGCGGCGGGCGCGATCAGTCTGGCCTATCAGGGGATCAACTGGGCCGTCACCGGTTACGCCACCGGCATGCCGCGCCATCCTGCCCCCGAAGCGCCGCTGCTGCTGATCCGCCAGTTTCTGACCGCCATTGGCTGGAACGGCGTGAAGGTCGCCATCGCTGCAGTCCTGCTGGCCGGGATCGCGCGCTGGGGCTGGCGGCGCGAACGCGGCGCGCCGCCGCGCGCCGCCGACCTGATCGCGCTGGCGGGCCTGGCCTTTCTGGCCCTGGCCTTCATCTTGCGCATGCGCACCTATTTCGATCCGTTTAACACACGCACGCTCGGCTATGGACTCGTGCTTCTCGCGGCGGGCCTGATGGGGCGCGCCGTCCCGTCCGGCAAGGGCTGGCCGGTCGCCGCCGTGATAGCGTGCGGTCTGTTCTCCGTCATCTTCGCCGATGATTTCGCCATCGTTCAGGATCTCCACGACCTGATCGAAGACCCCGGCGATTACGGCTTTCCGGCGGCGTCGCTGGCGAGCTTGCGCGGACCGCCGTCGGGCGCCGATGTCATCGTGTCGTTGCAACTGCCGGTGACGGGGCTGGACGCAACCAATGTCGATAATGTGCCGGAGGTCTGGTACGGGCCGGACGTGCAGACGATCGCGCCGCTCGGCGCGCCGGACAATTCCCCCGAAGGCGTCGCCGCGTTCGAAAAGCGGCTGGCGAAATTGCATCCCAGGGCCTGTCGAGTCGATTTCACGCCCTTCTCCGCGCCGTCGGATTTCGACGCCTGGCTGAACGCGCGCTATCTGATCGACCGGCGCTGGTCCTTCCGCGACCTGCGTTTCCACAAGGTGAAGATCGACGCCCTGTCGCCCGATGTCCGCGCCGTCCTGCAACGCGGCTTCGTCGCCGGACGCCTTCGCCCGTGCGCGCAGGTTTTTCCCCCGCGCAAATAACTTTGCGAGGGCCTATATGTGGCCCAGCAGGACCAGCACGATAATGATGACCAGCAACAGGCCCAGGCCGCCGCTCGGCCCATAGCCCCAGCTACGGCTGTGCGGCCAGGCGGGCAAGGCGCCCAGCAGGATCAGTATCAGGACGACGATCAGGATGGCGCCCAGCATGTCGCGGCTCCCTTTTTTGTTTTAAGAAAGGGTAGCCTAGGGCCGCCGGGCGTAAGGGATATATGCGCCGCCTTGCCCGCTTTCATAAAAATCGGAATTGTCAGCCGTTCAGTTCGGCCACCACGTCATAGGCGTCGCCGCGATACCAGGAATGGGTGAATTCCGCTGCGCGTCCGTCGGCCAGAAAGCCGCGCCGTTCGATGAACAGGCCCGGATCGCCGACGCGCACGCCCAGAAGCTGCGCCTGTTCGGCCCCGAAGGCGACGGCGCGCAAGCGTTGCAGGGCGCGCACGGGACGTTGCCCCGCCGCCTGCAAGGCCGCATAGAGCGACTCCCCCACGCTGTCGAGCGAAGGCAGGCAGTAGCCGGGAATGGTCGAATATTCGAGCGCCATGGTCTGATTATCGGCGAACCGCAGGCGCTGAAAACGATAGACCAGAGATCCCGGCGACAGGCCCAGAGACAGCGATTCCTCCGGCGTCACTGCGCCCTGCGACCGGTTCAGCCATTCCGAATGCGGCTTGCGCCCGCGCGACATCATGTCTTCGGAAAAGGAGGACAGCTTGGAAAAGCTTTTTTCCACCCGCGCCGCCACGAAAGTGCCCGCGCCGCGCCGCCGCGTGATCAGACCTTCCTCGACCAGCCGATCGACCGCCTTGCGCACGGTCAGGCGCGACACGCCGAATTCCTCGGCCAGATCGCGCTCCGGCGGTATGGCGGCTTCGGGACTGAGCAGCCGCGTGACGATGGCGTCGCGCAAGATGCGCTGCAACTGCATATAGAGCGGCGCGGGGTCGTCGGACGCCAGAGCGCCGACCGTATCGACAAATGACATGACCGCCCTCCCCGGCGAACTGGACTTTATAAGCGGACGCTTCAATGGGCGTGTGGCGGCGGCGTCCGTTGCAGAATCAGGCTTTCAGCCCGAAATTCACCCTATGCCATCGGCTGGAAAGCGTCAATGCGAAGAACGTCGTTCGCGCGCGGCCATCGCTTAAAGGTTCTGTATTGGTATTTTATAAGCCTTACAAAGGTACTGCTTGTCGATTGACAAGCCGTCCGCCGTGCGCCACCTTGCACGCTACATAAAGGGAGGGAAGGGGCATGATCCCGGCTCGTAAACTGCGCCTGTTCGCTACCGCGACAATCGGACTGGCCCTGACGGCGTCTGCAACTCTGACGGCGTCTGCAACTCTGGCGGCGTCCGCGGCCACGTCGCAGACCGCGCTTGACGCCTTCGCCGCGCATCTCGGCTATCGCTATACGGTGCTGAACAATCAGGCCGGACCCAGCGACTTCACCAGCGAGCTGGACCTGACCCTGCCCGCCGCCGCAGTTCCGCAGGACTGGCCGCAGGACTGGTCGCTCTATTTCGGCATGGTCAATGCGGTCAAATCCAGCGACAGCGACGCCTTCGACTTGACCCACATCAATGGCGACCTCTATCGCCTGACGCCGAAGCCCGGCGTGACCTTGCGCCCCGGCGCGACCTACGCCGTCACCCTGACGGCGGAAGGCCATTACTATTCGCGCTTCCACGCCCTGCCCAACGCCTATCTGGCCGTCGACGGGCTGAAACCGCGCGTGGTCGCGGCGGCGCGGGCAAGCTATGATCCGGCCACAAGGATGGAAGACCTGCCCTTCGTCGCGCCGATGACCGATGCGGCGAAGCTGGAGACGGCCAATCCGCAGGACCAGACGCGCTGGCTGACCCCGGAGCGCGCCTTCGCCGAAAACGTCGCCCATCAGGCCGCCTTCGCCACGCCGACCACCATCATCCTGCCGACTCCGGTCAGCGTTCAGGCCCTGTCCGGCGCCGCGCTCGACCTGAACCGGGGCGTGCGTCTGAGCCTGACCGGCCTCGACCGCGCCGACATCGCGGCGGCGCTGACGGACGGCGGCTGGCGCGAGACGGCTGCGGGCGTTGCGGTCGCCATCACGGTGACAGGCGAGGGCGCGCCGGAATCCTACAGCCTGACGGCGCAGAACGGCCAAATCATCATCACCGCCGCCGACAGCGCGGGCGCCTTCTACGCGCTGGAATCGCTGGCCCAGCAGGCGAGGTTCGAGCAGGAACGCCTCAAACCGCTGGCCATTACCGACGCGCCGCGTTTTACCTTCCGCGGCCTGCATCTCGATCTGGCGCGCAATTTCGAGAGCAAGGCGCAGATCCTGAAGATCATCGCCGTCATGGGACAGGAAAAGCTCAACAAGCTGCACCTGCATCTCGGCGACGACGAGGGCTGGCGGCTGGCGATCGACGGCCTGCCGGAACTGACCGATATCGGCGCCGTGCGCTGCCACGATCCGAACGAAGACCATTGCCTGCTGCCCGAACTGGGCGCGGGTCCGGACGGAAAATCCGGCGTCAACGGCTATCTGACGCGCGCCGACTATATCGAGATATTAAAAGCGGCGAAGGCGCGCCATATCGAGGTCATCCCCTCCTTCGACATGCCCGGCCATTCGCGCGCCGCCATCCGCTCGATGGAGGCGCGCGCCCGCCGCCTGATCGCCGCAGGCAGGCCGGACGAGGCCGCCGAATACCGCCTGACCGACCCGGACGACAAAACCGTCTATGACAGCATCCAGCACTATGACGACAACACGCTCAATGTCTGCATGCCCTCGACCTACCATTTCATCGACCACGTCATCGACGCCATCAAGGCGATGCACGAGGAAGCGGGCGAGCCTTTACGCATCTACCATATCGGCACGGACGAGACGGCGGGCGCGTGGAAGGACTCGCCGCTCTGCCAGAAGATTATGGCCGACGAACACCTGACCCCCGAACAACTGGGCCAGCGCTTCATCGTCAAGGTCGCGAACATGCTGGCCGCCAAGGGGATCGAACCGGCGGGCTGGAGCGATGGCATGGGCGCGGTCGATCCGGCGCAACTGCCCAAGGTGGTGCAATCCAATTCGTGGGGCGGCCTGTTCGCGGGCGGCGTCGCCAGCGCGCAGCAACAGGCCGATCAAGGCTGGAACGTCGTGCTGTCCACGCCCGATGTGCTTTATTTCGACATGCCCTACGCCGCCGACCCGAACGAGCGCGGCTATGACTGGGCGTCGCGCCAGACGCCGGTGTTCAAGGTGTTCGCCTTCCTGCCGGACAATCTGCCCGCCAACGCCTCGGTGATGAAGGACACGCTGGACCGCCCGGCCAGCATCGCGGATACGGCGCCTCTGACTGACGGCCATCGCATCACCGGCATGCAGGGCCAGCTCTGGTCCGAGACGGTGCGCTCGGCATGGATCGCCGACTACATGCTGTTCCCGCGCGTCGAGGCCCTGGCCGAACGCGCCTGGCGCAAGGCCGACTGGGAGCCGGACTATAGGCCCGGTCAGGCCTACAGCTATGGCGACGGTCAGGTTGACGCCGCAAAGCTCAACGCCGACTGGAGCGCCTTTAACCTCAAGCTGAACGCCCGGCTGGCCGCGCTCGACGCGGAGGGCGTCGCCTACCGCCTGCCGCCCCCCGGCGCGCGCCTGACCGGTGATGTGCTGGAGGCCAATACCGCCTATGGCGATCTGGCTATCCAGTATCGCGAGCATGGCGGCGGCTGGAAATCCTATAAGGGTCCGGTCGCGGTCAGGGAGCCGGTCGATCTGCGCTCCGTCGCCCCCGACGGCAAACGCGTCAGCCACACGGTGACCCTGAAATCTTCCCTCCCCCTCTCCCCTCCATAAGGGGAGAGGACGGGAAACAAGCCGCGTCAGCGGCGCAGGCGACCGGGTGAGGGACCGCCGCCGGAAGTTCACACCGCCTCAAACCTCAGCGGCCCGCCCCAGAAGGCTTCCGCCAGCGGCGGCTGCGCGCCCGGATCGCCGGTGGTGAAGAACCGGCGCAAACCGCTGGCGCCGATCTCATAGTCCGGATGACGGCGGATATAGTCGCTCAGCGCCTGCGCCGTCGGGGCGGGCTGGCTGATCAGCTCGGTTCCCTCCGGCAGCACCCCGCGGAACAGGTCGGCGACGATCTCATAGTGCGTGCAGCCCAGAATCGCCCGGTCGGGCCAGCGTCCGATGCGGGCTTTGAGCGCCTGCGCATACGAGCCGATCAGGTCGCGCATCTGCTCGCGCGCCGCGCCCTGTTCGATCATGTCGGCCAGACCCGAACAGGCGACGGTGAACACGGCCAGATCGTCGCGGCGCTTGTCGATCTCGATCTCATAGACGCGCGAACGCGCCGTAGCGGCGGTCGCGAACACGCCGATGACGTCCAGCTTCTCGATCTTGGGGCCGCGCCTGTCGGCGGCGTGCTCCCACGGCAGGCCGGTCGCCGCCTCGATGGTCGGCACGATAATGCCCAGCACATTGACCTTGCGCCCGCTGCTCCGGCGATAGTCGGCCAGCCAGCCGGATTGCAGGCGCCGCAACGCCACCGCCGAAGCCGTATTACAGGCCAGCACAACCAGCGACGCCCCTGCCTGAAACAGGGTCTCGCAACCCGCGCGCGTCAGCTCGACAATCGCCTCGCCCGGCTTGTCGCCATAGGGCGTGTTCTTCTGATCGGCCAGATAGATGAAGTCGGCGTCCGGCAGGGTCTCGACCAGGGCGCGATGAATGGACAGACCGCCAATGCCGGAATCGAAAACGCCAATCGCCATGGAAGACACACCGGATGAAAAACAGGAACCGAAAGCCGTCCTAACCGGTTTGCCGTCCGGCGTAAATGGCGTCGTCGCGCAGGCCGATCTTAACCTTCCGCGCTGGAATCCGTCCGCCGCGGATCAGGCCATGCGCTCATACTTGTCGAAATAGTCGCGCGCCTTGGCGACCAGTTGCGCATCGGTCGGCTGGTCGATGGTTTCATAGGCGATGATCGCGTCGATCAGGTTCGGGCGGTGCTTTTCGACATAGTGGCGGAAGTCGCTGAGCGAGGTCCGGGCGCCGGTGATCAGAATGGCGTCCAGCCCCGCCAGAGTGTCGCAGACCTCGGAAAAATAGTCGTGCAGGTCGCGCGCCCCGCTCTTGTGTTGCGGCGTGTTGTGGCGATGGGCGGCCAGATGCGCCTGCTTGGTGAGGCTGGCGTTGAAGCGGATAATGTCCGCCGAATGATGGTCGAGACGGACGACGGCGTGAACGAGGGCCATGACAAATCTCCTGTGCAAGACGGCAGGAGATTGATTATAGGCCCGTCGCCGCCTTTACGGACTGCGGCGCATCAACGCAGGCTTTTTATTTGAGGGCCAGCCAGATCATCACGCCCAGTGACAGGGCCGAAATGATCAGCGCGATCAGGGCCAGACCCTGCGAACGGCGGATGTCATGACGCAACGCATCGCGCGTCGTCAACGCCTCGCGGATGCGCCCGGACGGATCGTCATTGAGCCGCTGCTTCACCGCCTCGAACAGCCGTTTCGCCTCGGCCATCGGCGACAATTCGCGCGAAATCCAGTCCCTGACCACCGGGCGCGCCGCCTCCCAGAGATTGTGTTCGGGATAGATGCGCCGCGCCACGCCCTCGACCGACACCATGGTCTTTTGCAGCAGCACCAGTTCGGGCCGCAGGTGCATGTCGAACTGCGCCGTGATCTCGAACAACTGCGTCAGGAGGCGCCCCATCGAGACTTCGGTGGCCTGACGCCCCAGCACCGGCTCGCCGACCGCGCGCAGCGCCTGGGCGAACGAATCGACATTCTGGTGCGCGGGCACGTAACCGGCCTCGAAATGCACCTCTGCGACGCGCTTATAATCGCGGCGCAGAAAGCCCCACAGCATCTCGGCCAGATAGCGCCGTTCCTTGGGGCGCAGACGGCCGATAATGCCGAAATCGATGGCGGTAATCCGCGCCGGAGCGGCGATGAACAGATTGCCCTCGTGCAGATCGGCGTGGAAGACGCCGTGATCGAGCGACTGCGACAGGAAGGCGCGGATCAGGTTGTCGGCCAGTTCCTTGTGATCGAGACCCGGCAGAGCCAGAGCCTCAGGGCGCGACAGGGGCGTTCCGTCCGCCCATTCGGTGACGATGACGCGGCGCGACACATGATGCCAGACGACAGCGGGCGCCTTCATCCATGGCTCGTCATTGATGATCTTGCCGATCTCGTCGCAGGCCGAGGCCTCCAGCCGCAGGTCCAGCTCAAGCTGCAACGACTTGGCCACTGTGGCGACAAAGGCTTCCGGCTCCAGACGGCGCGAGGCCGGAACAAAGGCCGCCATCAGCCGGGCGCCGAGCGCCAGCATCTCGACGTCGCGCGAAACCGTCAGTTCGATGCCGGGGCGCAGGATCTTGACCGCTACGTCGCGCCCGTCCAGCAGGGTCGCCCGATGCGCCTGCGCGATCGAGGCCGAGCCGATCGCCTCGCCGAACTCGGCGAAAATCTCTCCCACCGGCTTACCCAGCGATTCAAGGATTTCCGCCTCGGCGACGGCCTTGGAAAACGGCGGCAGCCGGTCCTTGAGATGGGTCAGGTCTTCGATAAAGCGCTCGCCGAAAATATCGCCGCGCGTCGACAAGACCTGCCCCAGCTTGATAAAGACCGGGCCCAGCCGCTCAAAGGCCAGCGCATAGCGCTCCCCGACGCGTAACCGGCTCTTACGCGCGAACAGGCCGCGCAGAATCCCGGCGAAAAAGCGCGGAACCGGCGGCAGCAGCGGCGAGACCTCTTTCGGGATCAGCGCGTCATAGCGCAACAGGGTGAACCCCGCGCGCGTCAGCCGCAGCCATGATCCGAGATTCGCCATTGCTTCTGAGCCTATTTCCAGCCTTCGTGCAGGGCGCAGACCCCGCCGGAATAGTTGGTGTAGGTGACGCGGGTAAAGCCCGCCTTTTGCATCATGCCGCGAAACGCCTCCTGATCGGGGAAGCGCTTGATGCTCTCGACCAGATACTGATAGCTGTCGCGGTCATTGGCGATCAGCTTGCCCATAAACGGGATCAGCTTGAAGCTGTAGGCCTCATAGACGGTCTTGACCAGCGGCGATTCCGGGTGCGAGAATTCGAGGCAGAAGAAGCGCCCGCCGGGCTTCAGCACGCGATACGCCTCATCGATGGCCGCCTGCACGTCGCCGACATTACGGATGCCGAACGAGATGATGTAGGCGTCGATGCTGTTATCGCTGAGGGCCAGGTTCATGGCGTCGCCGACCGACCATGAGATTTCGGGCTCATAAAGGCCCTTCTTCTCCGATTTCTCACGCCCGGCCATGATCATGGCCTCGTTATAGTCGATGATGCGGATATCGGCGGCGTCGGCCTCATAACCGCGCGCCTCGCGTCGTCCCTTGGCCTGCCGCGCCAGTTTCGCCAGGCGGCGCGCGATATCGCCTGTGCCGCCCGCGCAATCGACGATGATTTCGCCGGGCTGCGGATTGAGCCGCGCGCAGGCGGCGTCCTTCCACAAATGATGCACGCCGCCCGACATGACGTCGTTCATCAGGTCGTATTTCGACGCGACATTCTTAAACACGCCATGCACCAGCGCGACTTTCTCGCGCTGCTCGACGTCACGGAAACCGAATGGGGAGGTCTTAACTTCGGACATAGCCGCTGTTTAGCCCGAAACCGCTCAATTTGCGAAGGGATTTTATATGGTGTGACAACTCGGCATGCGATGGCGCATCGCAGGAGGAATCCACAGATTACACAGATTACGCAGATTGTTATCCGAGCGCGAAGCGCCTGTATTCGAGGCTTGCTGCGCCGAAATTCACCAGAAGCGCTTTTCGCAGACCTGACGCCTTTAGGTAGTTCAGGGCCTGCGCCTCTTCCAGACCGGAAAGGCGCCCAAGCGCCTTTAACTCCACCAACACCTGATCGGCGCGGATAAAATCCACCTTAGCCGCAGGAAAGCAAATCGCCCTTGTAATGTATGGGCAAAGGCGCTTCGCGGCGGAAAGCGATGTTGTGTCGCGTCAGCTCAAGCGCGAAGGCTTCCTGATAGACAGATTCCAGAAATCCGCAGCCTAACGTGCGATGCACCTCCATCGCCGCGCCAATGATGGCGTAGGTCTCAGGATCGCGATGATCGGTAGGAGCGCGCATCTGTGTAATCTGCGTAATCTGTGGATATAAACCTATCCCTAAAACTTCCCGTCCGCCTTGTCGGAAGCGCGCCTGAACGGCCCCTTATAGTCGGGGGCGTTGCGGCGGCGGCGGTCGGGGCCGACATATGTGGCCGACTTGACCCAGCCGCGCTCGTTATTGATCACGCTTTTCAGCCGGTCGATCAGCGCGCGCGCGGTCAGCGGCTTGGCGATGAATTCATTGACGCCTGCGTCGCGCGCGTCGATGACGTGGCTGCGGTCGGTATGGCCGGTCATCATGATGATCGGCACATAGGGGTTGGGGCTGTCCGTGCCGCGCCGCACCAGCTTGGTGAACTCCACCCCGTCGAGCTGCTCCATCATCAGGTCGATGATCACCACATCGGGCCGCCAGTCGCGCACGATCTCCAGCGCGTCGATGCCGTCCGAGGCTTCGCGGATCAGCGTGATGCCCATGGACCGCAGCATGGTCGAGACGATCACCCGCATATAGTGGTTGTCATCGACCACCAGCACCATGACTCGATCGAACGGATTGGACAAAACGCTGTACTCTCCCTGCCGGGGCCTTTGGGGGCTGTCGCAATATGCGAATCACTACCCCGCTTTTGCAAATTTCCAAAACAAAGATTGATCTTTGTTAAATTCCGCGATTGAGTCGCTTAAGAGACGAACAGGCGAGGGGGCGGGCCGGTCAGCGGTCACATCATGCCCCGGCTTTTCCGGGGAGTTCCGTCATGATCAACTGGGGCGACAAGACGCTGATCGCGGCGGCGGCGGCGGTGCTGATCGCAGGTTTCGGCGTCGGTTTCCTGACCGATCATGCCCTGGGCGGCCATAAGGGCGCGACCCCAGCCGCAACCGCCAGCGCGACCGCCGACGGCGATCCGCTCACCCCCTATACCGGCCTGTTCGGCAAGCCGCGCGCCAGGAACGCCCCGCGCGCGGGCGACGCAAAACCGGCGGACTTCGCCGTCTGGAAGCAGAACCTCGACACATCGGGAAACACGCCAAAAGCCTGTATCGAGATGTCGCGCCAACTCGATCCGTCCAAGCCTTACGGCGACTATGTCGTCGTCTCGCCCGCCCTGCCGTCGACCCCGGCCATCTCGGTCAGGGACGACACCTTGTGCGTGTCCGGCTTCGGCTTTTCCGACCGCCGCGTCACCCTGCTCAAGGGCCTGCCCGCCAAAAACGGCGAGACCCTGGCCGCCAACGCCGATCTCGATTTCAGCGTCGGAACCCAGCCGCCCTATGTCGGCTTTGCGGGCAATGGCGTGGTGCTGCCGCGCGAGGACGGCGACGGCGTGGCCATCGAGACGGTCAATGTCTCATCCCTGGCCGTCGAGGTCTGGCGCGTCTCCGACCGTAACCTGGTGCGCAAGTCGGTCGCCGCGCCCGATCCGGTCGCCGAGGGCGAATACGATTACAGTTGGGGCGACGATTCCGCCGACGATATCGGCGTCAAGATCTGGACCGGCAAGCTGCCCGTCAAGATGCAGAACGGCCAGCGCGTTACCACCGTCTTCCCGCTCGGCGCGGTGCTGAAGACGCTGCAACCGGGCGCCTATATCGTCAAGGCGCGCGACGCCAGCGGCGGGCGCGACAAGAAGGAAAACGACCAGCCCGCCCAGGCGCGGCGCTGGATCCTCTACACCGACATGGCGATGATGACCTATAAGGGGCCGAACGGGCTCGACGTGGTGATGCGCTCGCTCAAGACCGCCAAACCGGTGGGCGGGGTGCGCGTCGATCTGGTCGCGACGAACGGCGAGGCGCTGGGCAGCGCAACGACCGATTCCGACGGTCACGCCGCCTTTGCGGGCGCGCTGCTGAAAGGGACCGACGCCCTGACGGCCAAGATGGTCATGGCCTACGGGCCGAACAATGATTACACCGCCTCCGACATCACGCGCGCGCCGATGGACCTGTCCTCGCACGCCATCGGCGGACGGCAGGAAGGTGAAAGCGGCGACGGCAGGGCCAGCGCCTTCGGCGTCGATTCGTACGTCTATACCGACCGCGGCATCTATCGTCCGGGCGAAACCGTGCATCTGGTCGCCCTGATGCGCGATCCGCAGGGTCGCGTGATCAAGGACCGCAAGGGCGCCCTGGTCGTCTATCGTCCGTCCGGCGTCGAGGCCTTCCGCTACGCCTTCGCGGCCACGCCGCAGGGCTTTGCGGGCAAGAACATCACCCTGCCGAAATCGGCGCCGCGCGGCCAGTGGACCGCCAAGGTGCTGCTCGACGGCATGGACGATGCGGCGGGAACGGCCTCGTTCGCGGTCGAAGACTTCGCGCCGCAACGCCTCGGCGTCGATATCGACGCCGGCGCAAACCAGCCGATCACCGGCCTCGACCAGACGCGCCCGGTCACCGTGACCGCCCACTATCTCTACGGCGCCATCGGCTCCGGCCTTCAGGTCACCGGCGAGGCGCGCATCAGCGCCGATCCAACGCCGTTCGCCGCCTATAAGGACTATACATTCGGCGACGATTCCCAGCCCTACTCTGAAAAATACGTCGATCTGCCCGCGACGACCACGGACGGACAGGGCCGGGCGGTCTTCCCGTTCAACGCCTCCGAGGCGGGCGCGACGACCCAACCCTTGAGCGTGCTTCTGACCGCCTCGGTCTTCGAGCCGGGCGGGCGTCCGGTCAAGGAGAGCCAGACGCTGAAAATCCTGCCCTCGCCGCTTTATCTCGGCGTCAAGGTCGATCAGAAGGAGACGAAAAACTGGAACGACACGCCGCAGATGATGTTCAACATCGTCGGTCTGACGCCGCAGGGCGCGATAACCGCCGTCAAGGGCGTGCATGTCCGGCTGATCTCGGAAATCTACGACTATGACTGGTATGTCGAGAACGGGCGCTGGAACTGGCGGCGCACCCACCACGACGTGCTGATCTCCGACAAGGTGATGGACCTCAACGCCAATACCGGCCTGACCTTCGCGCGCGGCCTCGATTGGGGCGATTACCGCATTGAGGTCGAGGCGCCCGGTTTAGCAAAAACCGTGGACCGCTTCTCGGCGGGCTGGGGCGGTTCGGATCAGGGCGAGAACGGCGCGCCGGACTTCGTGCGCCTGAGCCTCGGCTCAAAAACCTACAAGCAGGGCGACACGGTCGAGCTGACGCTGAAAGGCCCCTATAAGGGCGAGGCGCAGATCGCGGTGGCCAGCGACCACATTATCGACTTAAAGACCGTCTCGGTCGGCGATAACGGAACGACGGTGCGGCTGAAGACCTCGGCGGACTGGGGCGGCGGCGCCTATGTGCTGGTCAGCCTGATGCAGCCGCGCGATCCGGTCGCCTCGCCCAAGCCGCGCCGCGCCGTCGGCCTGATCTGTGTCCCGCTCGATCCGGGACCGCGCAAGCTCGATGTCGAACTGCCGCTCAGCGACCAGCCGCAGCCGCCCAAACGCGACGCGCACGGTCACAGTTACATCGAGGTTCCCATTCAGGTGAAGGGCGTGCGCTTCGGCGAACGTGCGCGCGTCAGCGTCGCCGTCGTCGATCAGGGCATTCTCAATCTGACCAAGTTCGCCGCGCCCGATCCGGTCAAATGGTATTTCGGCAAGCGCGCCTTAGGGATAGATTATAATGACGATTACGGACGCCTGCTCGATCCGAACCTCGGCGCGGCCTCGCCGCTGGAGTTCGGCGCCGACGAGATCGGCGGCGAAGGGCTGACCACAACGCCGATCCGCACCGTGGCGCTGTGGTCGGGCGTGCTGGACTTGGGAAGCGACGGCAAGGCGACGCTTCGCCTGCCCATCGACAAATTTTCCGGCGAATTGCGCGTCATGGCCGTGGCCTGGACCGACAGCGGCGTCGGCTCTGCGCAGGGCAAGATGATCGTGCGCGAGCCGGTGGTGGCCGATCTGTCGCTGCCGCGCTTCCTCGCGCCCGGCGACACGGCGACCGCGACGCTGGAGCTGGACAATGTCGATGGCAAGCCGGGCCTCTATCAGGCGGTGATCAAGGGCCTCAACGGTCTGGTCGTCGCCTTTGAAAAAATGTTCCACCTCAATCACGGCGACCGGGCCATCGAAGGCGTGGCGATCCACGCGCCGCAGACCACGGGCGTCTCGACCGTCAAGCTCAATATCGACGGGCAGGGCTATCATTTCGACGACAGCTTCAACATCCAGACGCGCAACGGCTGGGGACCGGTGACGCGCATCGATGTCGCGTCGCAAAAGGTCGGCGAGGTCTGGACCCCGCCCGCCAACCTGCTGAACGGCTATCAGCCGGGATCGGCGACGGTGCAGGTCAGCTATTCGCCGTTCCGCAATATCGACCCCGGCCCGCTGGCCGCCGCGCTCAATGTCTATCCTTATGGCTGCACCGAGCAGGTGACCTCGGCGGCCATGCCGTGGCTGTTCGTCAGCGAATCTCTGGTCGGCAAGGCCAGGGCCGCGCCCGCCGACGCCGCCCTGCAACAGGCGGTGACGAAAATCCTCGACCGCCAGAGCGCCGACGGCGCCTTCGGCCTGTGGCGCGCAGGCGACGGCGAGGCGGACGGCTTTATCGGCGCCTATGCGACCGACTTCCTGCTGGAGGCGCGGGCGCGCGGCGTGTTTGTGCCGCAGGACGCCATCGACAAGGCGCTCAACGCCATGCGCGACCTGTCCAAGCCGGACGGCTACACCAGCCTGAACTACCGCCTCAGCGCGCCGGACTATTGGCGCTGGCTCGGCGCCTCCAGCGACGAGATCACCAAACAGATGCGCTCGCGCGCCTCGGCCTATGCGCTCTATGTGCTGGCCAAGGCCCATTCCGGCGATCTGGCGCGCTTACGCTGGTATCAGGACGCGCAGTTCAAGGACGAACAGTCGCCGCTGGCGCGCGCGCAGGTGGCGGCGGGCCTGGCCATGATGGGCGACCGCGCACGGGCGCGGCTGGCCTTTACGCAGGCGATCCAGACGCTCGGCTATACCGATCCGAACGACTGGTATCAGTCGCCGCTGCGCGATCTGGCCGGTGTGATCGCCCTGGCCTACGAATCCGGCTTTGACGACATCGCCCGGTCGCTGGTCCCGCGTCTTGAGAACGCCATGAAGTCGCCCGCCGACATGAACACACAGGAGGACGCTGCGGTTCTTCGGGCCGCGTCCTACATGCTGAAAGCTTCGGGCGTTCCCAAGCTCGACGCGCAGGGCGTCAGCGCCCTGCCGGGACCGGGCCTGCACTATGGCGTCGGCGCCCTCAGCGCCGCCCATATCCGCAACAGCGGCTCCGGCCCGATCTGGCGCACGGTGACGGTGATCGGAACCCCGGCGCAAAGCCCCGCCGCCGACAGCCACGGCCTGAGCCTGAGCAAAACTTATTACGGTCTTGACGGGTCGCGCCTCGATCCGTCGCGTGTGACGCAGGGCCAGCGCGTGATCGTGGTCATTACCGGGCGCTCCGACCGCGCCGAGGAGCGGCCCATCGTGGTCGATGATCCTCTGCCCGCCGGGTTCGAGATCGATTCGGTGCTGTCCGCCGAGGACGCGCAGAACGGCCCGTTCGGCTTTATCGGCAAGATCAGCGACCTCAAGGTCTCCGAGGCCCGCGACGACCGCTATGTCGCCGCCCTCGACGTCTCGTCCGATAACGGCTTCACGCTCGCCTATATCGCGCGCGCCGTGACGCCCGGCGACTACTACCTGCCGGGCGCCGAAGCGAAAGATTTCTACCGCGCCGATACCTTCGCCCGCACCAGCGGCGCCCGCACCTCCATCGCGCCACGATGAGGCGAGGGCGGAATCGCGAGGCCCCTCCCACCGCTTCGCGGTCCCCCCTCCCCGCTCCGCAGGGAGG
>DATMTF010000203.1:0-19446 GCA_035565015.1 Asticcacaulis sp.
AGCGGCGCTCGACCAGCGCGCGGACATGCGGCTGATCATTGCGGGACAGGCTGGCGTTTCGGGACGCGGCCAGTTGCTGTTCCGCCTTCTGCATGGCTTCGGCTTCGCAGGCGCGGTCGTCAGCCTCGCGCCATTTCGGCCCCTCGCCTTCGCTTTCGCAGACATATTGCGCAGCCTTGTAAAGACGGGCGCGCACATTCTGCGCCTTGGCGGGATTGCTCAGGTCGGCGGTTTTAAACGTCACGGCCACCCTGGTCGGCGTCAGATCGTCCGCGTTGCAGGCAAAAGCGGTCCCCAAAGCGCCGGCCGATACGGCCAGCGCCACGACAAAACACAGATTTTTCATTGACGTGGCTCCGCAGATTTACCGGTCGTTGGAAGCCAGCATCTGCGCCTTGCCGACGTGATCGTTTTCACGGTCGAGGCGGCTCAGTTGCGGCGCGCCGACCTGACGGACGGCGTCGCGGAGCGCCTGACGTTCGCATATCTTGTCGGCGTCGGCGGTCAGCGGATCGGACATATCGCTGGCGCAGACGGCGTGAGCGGCGGCCTGCAACTTGGCATAGTAGAGGCGCGTCTGGGAGGCGTCATTGAAATCGACATGCGCGGTGACGGCGCGCTGGTCAGGGGTGCGGGTCTGCGCCTGAACCAGATTCGGCGCGGCGACGGCGAAGGTTATGGCGGCGGCGGCAATGAGAGCGATGCGGGACATGATCTGTTTCCTTTGAAATAGTTTCCAGAGAGAAGCGTTTAAGAACTGAGCAAACAAATACACGTATTACATGACGGTTTAAACATGAATATTGTTAAATCGAATCCATGTATTACATTGATTTCATGAATTACAGGAATTTAATATATGACGAAAATTTAATACTTATGTTGCAAAAGAAATTTTCACGAATGCGACGAGTTCGCCTGCTGCGCATTGACTTAAAAGCGAGGCGGCGCCAGTGGACAGGTCATGCCCGTACTCGACATCACAGACCTCAAAGCCGCCCTGCCCCCGCGCCGCGCCCTGCTGGGCCTTGATCTGGGCGAAAAGACCATCGGCGTGGCGGTGTCCGACGTTTCGCTGACCCTGGCCTCGCCGCTGGAGCTGATCCGCAAGAGCAAGTTCACGCAGGAGGCCGAACGCCTGTTTCATCTGATGAAGCAGCGCGAAGCCGACGGGATCGTCATCGGCCTGCCGGTCAATATGGACGGAACCGAAGGGCCGCGCTGCCAGTCGGTGCGCGCCTTCGGGCGCAATCTTTTGCGGTTGCGCGACCTGCCGATCGCTTTCTGGGACGAGCGCTGGTCATCTTCGGTCATGAACCGCTTTCTGATCGAGGAGGCCGATCTGTCGCGCGCCAAACGCGCCGAGGTCATCGACCGCAACGCGGCGGCCTATATCCTGCAAGGCGCGCTGGACCGCATGCGGGACGCCCATCCGTGAACGCCGCAACGATTTTAGGCGGCCTGTTTCCGATCTTCCTGCTGATCGCGCTCGGCTACGGCTTGCGCAAGTCGAACTTTCTGAGCGATTCGGCATGGCGACCGATCGAAACCTTCGCGGTTTATATCCTCTATCCGGGCTTTCTGGTTCCGGCCATCTGGGGCGCGGACCTCTCAGGCCCATCCGCCGGCCCGGTCGGCGCGGCGATCCTGCTGACCATCGCGATTTCGGCGGGACTGGGCCTGCTGCTGAAACCCGTCCTCCGCCTGTCCGGCCCGACCTATTCCAGTCTGTTTCAAGGACTGATCCGCTTCAATTCGTTCGTCTTCATCCCGGTCGCCGCGGCGATTTTCGGTCCGAAGGCGATGAGCGTCGCCGCCGTCGCGGTCAGCGCCCTGATTCCGGTCACCAACCTTTTGAGCATACTGGCTCTGGCGCACTGGGGGGAAACGGACGGCGAAGCGGTCAGAAGGACGCCCCTGCAACTGGCGCGCACCGTCATCAGCAATCCGATCTTCGCCGCCTGCCTGCTGGGACTATTGCTGAACCTGCTGCGCGTTCCGCACCTGCCGCCGTTGGAAAAGGCGCTGAGCATGCTGGGCGAAGCGGCGATTCCGACCGGGCTGATCCTGGCCGGGGCGGGCTTAAGCTTCGGCTATGTCGCGCGCCAGCCGTGGCTGACGGCGGGAACGGCGGCTTATAAGGTGCTGGTCATGCCGCTGATCTGCTGGGGACTGTGCCGCGCTTTGGGCGGCGATTCGCTGGCGCAGGGCGTGGCCTTGTGCTGCGGAGCGGCGCCGTCAGCGGCGGCGGCCTACGTGCTGGCACGGCATATGGGCGGCGACGCGCCTTTGATGGCCGGGATCATCGCCCTGACCACGGTGCTGAGCGCGGCGGCCATGCCGCTGTTGCTCATCGCGTTCCATCTCGGATGATTTAACCGTAGGACTGGCGCGCCATGGCGGGCGCCGCCGCCGGTTCGGCGCCCTGACGCTGCGGCAGCAGCCCCTGCATAATGATGCGGTTGACGTCGATCAAGGGCGCGATCTCTTCCTTGTTGCGCATGACCAGCGATGTGTGCTTGTTCACCCAGATCGACAGAGAGATGATATTGGCGCGGATCTGCAAGGGCAGCTTGTTGCCGTCGCTGGCGCAGTCCGAGGCGAACATCGACCACATACGCCGGTTCCAGTCCAGCGCGTCCATGCGCTCGCGAATCTGCGACCGCTCCAGCTTCTCAGCCTCCATCAGCGCCCGCGTCACCTGACCGAACAGACGGTACTCGGTCTGCCGGGGGTCTTCGGCGCGGGCGGCGGTGGTCTGATACGCTTTAAGCGACATGGCCCAGTCTTTCGTCCTCATACTCGATGAGCTTGCGACAGCCCATCAACGCTTTATAGTATTCGCGCGCCAGAATGCTTTTCGACACGGCGACGCATTCGGCCAGAATCACCGGATTGCTGATCACACCCATAAATTCGGTCATGCGGTGCAGGAATTCATCGTAGAACTTGTCGGCGCCCGCCTCATCCAGATACATCATCATGACCGGGAAATAGACATGGCGCGCGGGCGAATTCACGTCTTCGGCCTGCATGATGTCCTTTTCGCGCAGCACCGACGCCTTGTTCTGCAACACCAGCGAACAGCGGCGGTCGCCATTCTGCACGACGGCGCCATTCAGCACGAATTTTTCACCAGGCTTCAGCGACAATTTAAGCGGCATCACACTTTCCTTGGCCAGCCTGGGCGAAACAGACGGTCCCCATTTCCTACCGCCACCGAGGTTAACATCCGGTTTCGCGACAGGCCGGAAGGCGCTGCGAAGATCGGCCCTGCGACAACCCGGCCAGCTTTTTTAGGTTGTCTTAAGCGAATCCCTGTTTACAGAATGGCACGTCGCGTCGTCCGGAGCTAGTCCATGTCCACAAAGCCCAAAGGTCTGTCCATCGCCCTCAAGGCGACGTCGGACGGACGGCTTGAGCCGCTGGCAGACGCCCGGCCCGGCCTCAGCCTGGGCGCCAGACCGAAGGCCGACACGGCCCTGCCGTTTCAGGGCTTCGTCCCGCAGGCGCCCGCGCGTCAGATCATGGGCGATTCCGGCTCCTCCGAAGCCCTGCGCATCCTGGCCGAGGCCAATGAGCATATCCGCAAGACCGACATGCTCAACCTGCTGCGCGACGCGGTGGAAAAGTTCCGGATCGGCGAATGGGGCGCGGGCGGCGAACTGGCGCTCAAGGCCCTGCACATCGACGAGGAATGCGCCGAAGCCTGGCACATACTCGGCGTGGCGCGCGACAAATGCGGCGATTTCACCACGGCCCTGACCTGCTATGACGCGGCGCTGAAACTGCAGCCCGACAATATCGCCATCGCTTCCGATCTGGGCCGCCTCGCCTATCGCATGGGCCATAACGATATGGCGGAAAAATTCTTCCGCTTCCACCTGGGCCAATGTCCCGACAGCATCGAGGCAGTCAACAATCTGGCCACCACCTTGCGCGAACTGTCGAAAAACGAGGAAGCCATCGCGCTGCTGCAGGACGCGATCCCGCGCCATCCACAGGATCCACAATTGTGGAATGTGCTTGGCACGGTGATGAACACCATGGGCGACATCCCCAGCGCGCAACTCTTCTATCGCGAGGCGCTGCGCTTCGATCCGAACCATGTCCACGCCCTGTACAATCTTGGCGGCACGGAGGTCTGCGAGGAGTCGGTCGCGCTTCTGGAGCGCGCCCTGCCGATGTTCGACGACCCGCTGCACCAGCACACCTGCAAGCTCAGCCTGGCCTTCGTCAATCTCGGCCTGGGGCGACTGGAAAAGGGCTGGGAATGGTATGTCGGCCGCAGCCGCCATGCGGGCAATGAGACCGTGCATTATGTCATCCCGCGCCCGCGCTGGCAGCCGGGCGAAGCGGTCGCCGGACGGCGACTGTTCGTCTCCGCCGAACAGGGTCTGGGCGATGAAATCCTGTTCGCCAATCTGCTGGGCGACCTGCGCCGCGAGATCGGACCGCACGGTCATCTGGCGGTCGGGGTCGAGCCGCGCCTCGTCCCGCTGTTTCGCCGCAGCTTCCCCGATATCGAGGTCGTGCGCCACCACACCACCAAGCATGAAGGGCGCACGGTGCGCATCTTCCCCGATATCGACGACTGGAGCCGCTTCGACGCCTGGACGATCATGGGCGACTTCCTGAGCCGCTATCGCAGCCATGTCGAGGATTTTCCAACCGACGGCGGCTATCTGACGCCCGACCCGGAGCGCGTCGCGCACTGGCGGCGCGTGCTAGACGAGTTGAACGCAAAGCCCAAGATCGGCCTGTTGTGGAAAAGCCTGATCCGCCACGCGCGGCGCGACCGCTTCTATTCGCCGTTCGCCGACTGGGAGCCGATTCTCAAGCTGGACGAGCTGCAATTCGTCAATCTGCAATATGGCGATGTGTCCGAGGAGCTGGAGATGGCGCGCGCCGCCGGGATCGACATCTGGACGCCGCCGGGCATCGACCTGAAAAACGATCTCGACGACGTGGCGGCGCTATGCGTAGCGCTGGACGCCGTCGTTTCGCCTCAGGTCGCCACCGCCAATATCGCCGGCGCCAGCGGCGCCCATGTGTTTTTGATGCTGCCGCTGCTGAGCTGGACCGCGCTGGGGACGCAGCGTTTTCCCTGGTATCCGACAGTGCGCTGTTTCTTCACAGAAACCTTCACCGACTGGGCGCCGGTCGTGCAGGCGGTCGCCGACGCCCTGCGCGCCGCCTATCCGGCTGAGACGACGACGTGACGGCGCCCGCCCTGATTGAGGCCCTGCACCGCGCCGAACGGCTGGAATCGCAAAACGACCTGCCCGGCGCCTTCGCCGCCTATGAGGCGGCGCTGGGCGTTGCGCCAGACTCGCCGGTTGTGGCGCGTCGGCTGGCCCATCTGGCCTTCCGGCTCGGCGATTATGGGCTGGCGGAGAAGTTCTACGCCCATCTGTTGCACGGCGCCGAGGTCGATGCGGCCCTGATCTGTGGTTATGCGGCGGCCTTGCGCGAACTGGGGCGCTGCGAAGAGGCGGTCGATCTGCTCAAGCCGGTGGTCGGGCAAAACCCGGAGATTCCACAGTTGTGGCGCGCTCTGGGCGAGGTGCTGGCCGCGCAACAGGATAACGACAACGCGCTGATCTTCTACAACGAGGCGCTGCGTCTGGCCCCGGATGACGCGGCGACGCGCATGCTGCGCGGCTGGCTGTTGTTCGAGATGGGCCATGAGACGGAGGCGCTGGACGACCTCGCCGCCGTATCGGGTCAGTTCGACGACGCCGACGACGACGCCAGCGCCGCCATCGCCCATGCGCAGTTGCTTCTGGCGACCGGCGATCTCGCTCAGGGCTGGGCCGCCTATGAGGCGCGGTATCGCTATGGCGCGACGCAGGAGGTGCATTACGCCCTGTGGTCGCCGCACTGGCGGCCCGGCGAGTCTCTGGCCGGACGCCGCCTGCTGGTTTGCGCCGAACAGGGTCTGGGCGATGAGGTTCTGTTCGCCTCGCTGCTGCCCGACGTGTTGCGCGATCTGGGACCGGACGGCGAACTGACGCTCGCGGTCGAGCCGCGTCTCGTTCCCCTGTTCGCGCGCAGCTTCCCGCAGGCGCGCGTCATTGCGCATCGCACACAGCGCGTCGATGGCCGTTTGCAACGCAGCTTCCCCGACTTTGACCAGAACCATATCGACCAGTGGGCCTTGATGGGCGATTTCCTCAGCCTTTACCGCGCACGCATAGGCGATTTTCCCACTGAGAACGCCTTTCTGACGCCCGATCCGGCGCGCGTCGCCCACTGGCGGGCGGTTCTGGACGGCATGGGCGATGGGCCAAAGATCGGCGTCCTGTGGAAAAGTCTGAAGGGCGGCGCGCGGCGCGATCCCTATTTTGCGCCGTTCGAGGCCTGGCGCGATGTGCTGACCACGCCCGGCGCGCGCTTCGTCAATCTGCAATATGGCGATACCGCTGAGGAGACGCGGCTGGCGCAAGGCTGGGGCGCGCCGCTGCTGACCCTGCCGACGCTTGACGTGAAAGACGATCTGGACGATCTGGCGGCGGCGTGCCGGGCGCTCGATCTGATCATCGCGCCGCCCAACGCCGCCAGCAATATCGCCGCCGCGTCCGGCGCGCCCTTATGGCTGGTGACGACGCGGCGGAGCTGGACGCAACTGGGGGAAGCGAATTTCCCGTGGTATCCGTCGGCGCGCGTCTTCCAGCCCGCAGATCTGAGCGACTGGAGCGGGGTCATGAGCGAGATACGCAATGCCCTGATCGGGAGGTTTTCGTTATGAGTCGGCCTCAACTCCGTCAAGTTTAACGAGGCGGCGACGCGCGACTGGCTGGCGCAAACGCAACGCGACCGTGACGCCCTGCGGCTGGGCGAGCGCCCGCTGATCCTGCTGGGCGCCGGTTCGGTGCTGAGCCGCGATTTCGTCGCCGCCATGCTGGCGCGCGGCCAGGTTGTCGCCCTCGTCGATAATACCCGCGCCGGGATGACTGAGGACGGCGTGCCCATCATTGGCGACGAAGACGTGGCCTCTGTCGTCGCGCGCCATCCCGACGCCATTGGCGTCATGTGCTGCGGTTCGGAAAACGCCATCGCGCATTTCAGCCGCATCTGGACGAAGACAGACCGGCCCCTTTTGACCTATTTCGCCATGCTGGCCGCCCTGCCCGGCCTGGTTCCGGCAGGCTCTGCCCTGCGCCTGATCGACGCCTTCGCCGATGAGGCGCGCATCTTCGCCGAACACGCCGCCGTCCGCGATGTCTTTGTCGATCACGAAAGCCGACAGACGCTCGACGCGCTGATGCTGTACCGTCTGACCTGGGATCAGGCGTGGCTGGACGCCGTGCGCATGCCCGAAAACAGCATCTATTTCGCGCCGGGTCTGCTGCCCATCGGCGATGACGAGGTGCTGGTCGACGGCGGCGCCTATGACGGCGACACGGCCCGCGCCTTTTCCGCGCGCGTCGGCGGACGCTATCGCCACGTCCACGCCTTCGAACTCGACCCGGACAATGCGCGGCGCTTTGCGGAAAAAAGCGGCGACATGCCGAACGTCACCCTGCACGCCTGCGGCCTGTGGGACGGACCGGCGCGCGTCAATCTCAAGGGCGAGATCGATCTCGGCCGCCGCATCGATTCCAGCCTGCCCGGCGAACACCGCCTTGAGGCGCTCGACGATCTCGACATCGGCCCGGTCAGCCTGATCAAGCTCGACATCGAAGGCGCCGAGGCCAACGCCCTGCGCGGCGCCCAAAGCACCATCGCCCGCCATCGCCCGAATATGGCGATCTGCGCCTATCATAAGCCCGACGATCTCAGCGTCCTGACCGCCGCGCTGCGCGACCTGCCAGGCGATTATCGCCTGCGCCTGCGCCACCACTCGCCGATCCTGTTCGACAGCGTAATCTACGCGGTTTAGAGCGCTTTTCGATCTGATGGAATCAGATCGGCGCTCTAAGTCTTTGTTGTGTCGCTCTTCCTTATCCAAAAAGTGGAACCACTTTTTGGGGAAACGCTTTAGTGCGCCATATAGAGATTGAGCTGCGTATTTTGCAGCAGGGCGCGCGTCGTGCCTCCGAAGGCGAATTCGCGCAGGCGTGAACGCCCAAAGGCGCCCGCGACCATATAGTCCGCCTTATGACGTTCATTGGCCTCGATCAACTGCTGCAGAATATCGCCCTTGGCGAAGCTCTCCACCGTCGTCGCGATTCCGTGCGCGGCGTAATAGTCGGCCAGCCGGTTCAGATCGGCGGGCGCGTCGCCGGAGGGCGAGCCGACCACCACAACTTTGGACGCCTTTTTCAATAACGCAACGGCGCGGCGCGCGGCGCGCGACGATGGCTCCTTGCCGTCCCAGGCGACGATGGCGGTTCCCTTGATATCGAACGGCTTGCGCGCGATGAACACCCCGGCGCGCTCCTCCATCAGCACCTGCTGGAAGGCTTCGGACAACAGGCCCTGCCCCCTGGCGCTGGCGTCGCAGAAGACGACGAGATCGGACAGGCGCGTCTCCATGGCCAGATCCTGCCAGACCGGCGAATCGAGCGCGGTGAAGGTCTTGTCGGCATAGGCCAACGCCGCAAACTGCGCCCGCGCCGCGCCCTCGGCCTCGTCGGCGGCGGCCTTGAGATTGTCGAGCGCCGACATCTGCACCGTGCCCATAAAGCCCTCGCCCAGCCACGGCGCCAGTTCGGCGGGATCGGGCGGCGTAAACAGCACATTCAACCGGGCCTCAAAGCTCTGCGCGATCTGCGCCGCCAGATCGAGCGCCAGCGCCTCGCCCCTGGCGCCGCTGACCGGCGCGCTGATCCGCGACCATGCCTGACCTTTTGTCATCCTCGCCTCCCGTTTATCTGTGCATAAGCGTCGAATCGTCTCGCCGCCTTTGCAGGAACCTTATTTATATACCTCTTGAGATAAAAACCCGATGTGACATTTTACACCCCGATGGCTCGTAAAACCCAAAAAACCGTGGAACCGCGCGCGTGGCAGCGCATGTTGTCCGGGCGCCGCCTCGACCTTCTGGACCCGCACGCCATCGACATCGAGATCGACGACATCGCGCTGGGCCTGTCGCGCGTCGCGCGCTGGAACGGCCAGACGCGCGGCGAACATGGTTTCAGCGTCGCGCAGCACAGCCTGATCGTCGAGGAGATCTGCGGCCATATCCAGCCGGAGCTGGCGGTGAACTGGCGGCTGATGGCGCTGCTGCACGACGCCGCCGAATATGTGATCGGCGACATGATCTCGCCGTTCAAGGCAGCGCTGGGCCTCGATTACCGCCGCTTTGAGGACCAGTTGGAAAAGGCGATCCATATCCGCTTCGGCCTGCCCGCCCTGATGCCCGCCCCGGTCAAGAAGCTGATCAAGCAGGCCGACCACGCCTGCGCCTTTTTCGAGGCGACGCAACTGGTCGGCTTCAGCGACGCCGAGGCGCGGCAATGGTTCGGTCAGCCGCCCGCAGGCTATGACCTTCTCATCGAACCCCTGTCGCCGAACGCCGCCAGCGCCGCCTTCGTGACGCGTTTCGAGACCCTGCTGACGCGGCTGAACGCATGACGCAGGATCTGGCCATCGAACTGTCGGCGGTGGTCGTGACGGTGCGCGACAACGAAGCCTGCGTTCTGTGCCTGAACCTTGCCGATAAGAACCTGCCCGATAAGGACGGCCCCGCCTACGCCCTGCCGTCCGGTCCGTTCGCGCCGCGCGCGCACCGCACCTTCGACCTGGCCCTGCGCGCCTTCGTGCGCGAACAGACGGGCTTCAAGATCGGCTATGTCGAGCAGCTCTATTCGTTCGGCGACGCCGACCGCGAGGCCGTTCTGCCCGGTCTGAAGGCCGAGCGCATCGTCTCCATCGGCTATCTGGCCCTGACCAGCGACAGCGATTTTCAGGCGCGCATCAACGCCGCCTGGACGCCGTTTCAGCGTTTCTTTCCGTGGGAGGACTGGCGCTGCGAACGCAATCCGGCGCTGGAGGCGCTGCGCGGCCCGTTGCTGCGCTGGTGCGACTCCGCCGCAGCGCCGGACGAGGCCTCCCTGCGCCGCCGCCGGGTGGACAGCCTGTTTCCACACGATCTCGACGACTGGAACGAGGAGCGCGTGCTGGACCGCTACGAGCTTCTGTATGCGGCGGGCCTGATCGGCGAGGCGCGGCGCGGCCCGGACGACGCCCTGCCCGCCTATGGCGGCGAGCCGATGGCCTCCGACCACCGCCGCATCCTGGCGACCGGTCTGTCGCGCCTGCGCGGCAAGCTGAAATACCGCCCGATCATCTTCGAGCTGACCCCGCCGCGTTTCACCCTGCTGGAATTGCAGAAGTCGCTGGAGGCGCTGTCGGGCCTGCGCCTGCACAAGCAGAATTTCCGCCGCGGGCTGGAGCGCACCGGCTTCCTCGCGCCCACCGGCCAGATGCGCGACGACACCGGCGGACGTCCGGCGGAACTCTACGCCTATGACCGCGACCGCTTCCGCATCAGTCCGTCATCGGGGCTGAGTTTGCCAAGGGCTTAGGTTTTAAACTGCTCGTCATAGAGCTTCTGATAGAGGCCGCCCTGCGCCAGCAAGGCCGCATGCGTTCCGCGCTCGACAATGCGCCCGTGATCCATGACCAGGATGTCGTCGGCGCTCAGCACCGTGCTGAGGCGGTGCGCGATGACCAGGCTGCTGCGGCCCGCCAGCAGGGTTTTCATCGCCTCGCTGATGCGCGCTTCGGAACGCGAATCGAGCGACGAGGTCGCCTCGTCGAGAATGATCAGGCGCGGATCGCGCAGGGCGACGCGCGCAATCGCCAGTCTCTGCTTCTCGCCGCCGGACAGTTTATAGCCGCGCTCGCCGATCACCGTGTCGAGCCCGTCGGGCAAGGCTTCGACCACGTCGCGGACATGGGCGATGTCGAGCGCGCGCCACAGCCCGGCCTCGTCCGCGTCCGGCTTCGCATAGAGCAGGCTGTCGCGAACGCTGGCGTTAAAAAAGATCGCCTCCTGCGTCACCACGGCGATCAGCCGCGTCAGTTGCGCGAAGTCGAGATCGCGCAGATCGACGCCGTCGAGCAGCACGCGGCCTTCCGTCGGATCGTAAAGCCGGGTCGCCAGATAGCTGAGGCTGGTCTTGCCCGCGCCGCTGGGGCCGACCAGGGCCAGCATCCGGCCCGGCGCCAGATCGAAGTCGATCCCGTCCAGCACCTTGCGGTCGGCGCCGTAACGCAGCGACACGCCCTCAAAACGCAGGCCGCCCTTGGGTTCGGCGATGCGGACGGGGTTGGTCGGCTCGGTCATGTCCACCGACAGATCGAGCCAGGCGAAGATGCGCTGGAACAGGCTGGCGGCGCTGATCAGATCGACCTGAGCGTTGACCAGCGAGGTCGCCGGCGCGTACAGACGCCCCAGAAAGCCGACAAAGGCGACGATGGTGCCGGTCGTGATCCGCCCGTCAATCGCCTCCCAACCGCCGACCAGGTAGATCAGAGCCGGGCCGACGCTGGCGAAAGACATGATGAACAATAGGAACCAGCGTCCCAGCGTGCTTTGCTTGATCACCAGCTTACGCAGTTGCGCCGCCCGCGCCGAAAAGTCCGCGCGCTCGGCGGCCTGCGCGCCGAACAGGCGCATCAGCAGGAAGCCGCCGACCGACAGGCGCTCCTGCATATAGGCGGTGAACTCGGCGACCTTTTGCTGGGTCTCCTTCGCCACGTCGCCACGCGCCCGACCCACCTTACGCGTCGGCAGAATAAACACCGGCAGGATGCCGAGCGCGATCAGGGCCAGCCGCCAGTCGAGATGCAGGATCACCAGCGCCGTCACCACGACGGTCAGCGTGTTGCTGATCAGATTGACCATGGTGTTGCTGACCACATTGCGGATGCTCGCCACATCGCTTTGCAGGCGCGACTGAATCTCGCCGGAGCGGGTGTGCGTGTAGAATTGCAGCGACTGGGCAAGCAGACGCGCGTGCATCTCCATTCGGATGCCGTAGATCACGTCCTCGCCCAGACGGGTGACGACATAGCTCTGCCACACGCCGAGCAGGTTGGCGGCCAGAGGCGCCAGGATCATGCCCGCAACCAGCAGGGCGAGAGTCTGAAAATCCTTGTGCGGGATCGCCTGGTCGATCACCTGGCGGATCAAAAGGCCCGGAACGACGCCCAAAGCCGCCGCCGCCGACAGGCAAAACAGAATGGCGAGGGCCGATCCCCAGGACGGGGTCAGATAGCGCAGGATGCGCCGCCATTCGCCGACGGTCAGGCGCACCGGCGGGCCTTCCGGCGCCGAGGACGGCATAAGGTTGTTCAGATAGGCCGATCGCGCCACTAGGCGATCTTCGCCAGCTTCGCAGCCTGCGCCATCCAGTTTTCGCGCGCCACGCGGTCGCCGGGGCGGATGCGGTTGGCGATCCAGGCGACCTGTTCCGGTCCCCAGCCCGCCACCTGCCAGTAGTGCCAGACGCCGAGCGCGTTCAGCTCGGCCTCGACGCCAGGCGTCACGCCGGACAGCACGCTGAGATCATCTGGCGAACCTTGCGGCGCCGACAGGCGCGCTGGCTCCAAACCGACGCCCGCCTGTTCGACGGCCGCGACGACGCTGTGCGGCGACATGACGGCCAGGCTGGAGACGCGGCGTTGCAGATTATCGCCCTGTGGTTTGAGCGTGATATTGTTCGTTATGGCCAGGGACGCAGCCTGCGCCGCTGGCGACGCGCCATGCACGATGCCCGCAGGCAGCGGCGTGTACGGCCCGCTGGCGACCGGCTGCGGTCTGGCCAATATGCCTGCCGTAAAGGCTTCGGCGGCGGCGTCGAGATAGGCGACCGGCGCAGGCCGGGCGGCGGAGGCTGGTTCAGCCTTTCTCTCCGGCTCCGGCGCGATCGCCTGCGGTTCGTCGTCCAGCAGCATGGGCGCCGGCATGGCGCGGCGCTGCGTCTTGCGCGGCGCCGGGGTCACGAGATAGGCCAGCAGCGCCGGGACGAAGAAGGCCGCGGCGAACAGAAGGCCGGTTTTCGCCAGCAACAGATCCATGCCATGCAGGTGATCGGGCAGATGACTGAGCAGGTTCATCGCTTCGCCCGCTTCATCAGCACACCGGTCAGGAGGCCGATCCCCGCCGCCGCCATCAGATACCAGCGCAATTCCATCGCCAGATGCACCATCGCCCCCTACCCCGCATTCACTGAAAAAACGATCCGGCGGTTTTTCTCGCGCCCTTCCGGCGTGGCGTTATCGGCCACCGGCAGGGCCGCGCCATAGCCGCGCACCGCGATGCGGTCGGCAGGCAGCCCCTTTTTCACCAGCGCGTCGGCCACCGCCTGGGCGCGCGCCTGCGAAATCAACTGATTGACCGTACCGTCGCCGACATTGTCGGTATAGCCCGACACGGTCAGGCGCGCCGTCGCCGGACAGGCCGCGACCACGCGATAGACGTCGTTCAGCACGTCGCGGCTGGGGCTGGTCAGATCGTAAGTACCCGGCTCGAAATCGAGGCGCTGCCCCGCCATGACGGCGTTGACGCGCTGTTCGCAGCTATTGGCGGCGACGGTTGCGGCCTCATAGGCGGCGTCGCCCGCCACGGACGGCGTATCGACCGCCGCAGCGACCGCCGTCGCCAGCGCGCCATTGACCGGCGGCGGCGCAGGCATGGCGACGGCCTGAGATGCGGGCAAGGCGCTGTGATCATTGTCGGCGGGAACCGGCGGGGTCGCCACGTCCGCGATCGCCACGCGGCTGACCGGACGGTTGAGAAGCGCGCCGCCGTGCGCGATATGCGGCTCGCCCGGCATGGCGACGCCGGACACCACGGTCTTCGCCTGGGTCAGTTCGGCGACGTGGGCCGGATCATTGTCCTTGAGCCGAAGGGTGACGTCCTGCCCGCTGACCTCGGCCTTGACGTGGGTCAGGCCATTGTCCGCCAGCGCCCGGTTCACAGCGGTCTGCAGATCGGTCTGCATCTGCGGCAAAACCTGCGTGGTCGCCACGACGGCCAGGGCCGCCGTCGCCGCTATCCCCAGACATGCTATCGCGCCGGCCTTCATGGCGTCCCCTCTGCGCTGCTCCGTTAACCTTTCTATCGCGGGAACGGGCGGGAGACAAGCCGGGAAACCCGGCGGTTGAACGGCATGGAAAAAGCCCGGACGGCGAACCGTCCGGGCTTGGCATTCTTGACAGGCGACCGGCCTTATTTTTCCGCAATCGCCGCCTGCGCCGCCGCCAGTCTGGCGACCGGCACGCGATAGGGCGAACACGACACATAGCCGAGGCCCTGACGATGACAGAAGGCAATCGAGGCCGGATCGCCGCCATGTTCGCCGCAGATGCCGAGCTTGATGTCCGGGCGCGTCGCGCGGCCCTTTTCAGCGGCGATATGGATCAGCGCGCCGACGCCGTCCTGATCCAGCGATACGAACGGGTCTTTCTCGAAAATGCCCTTTTCGATGTAAGGGTTTAGGAAACGACCTGAGTCATCGCGCGAAATGCCGAAGGTGGTCTGGGTCAGGTCGTTGGTGCCGAAGGAGAAGAACTCCGCCGTCTCGGCCAGCTTGTCCGCCATCAAAGCCGCGCGCGGCAGTTCGATCATGGTGCCGACCTTATAATCGACGCTCTTGCCGCGCGCCGCGAACACGGCCTTGGCCACGCGGTGCGTCATGTCGGTCAGGTACTTCATCTCGGCGCGGGTGGCGACCAGCGGGTGCATGATCTCAGGCTGAGGCTTGCCGCCCGCCTCGATGCGGTCGATGGCCGCGTCGAAAATGGCCTCAAGCTGCGATTCATAGATTTCCGGGAAGGTCACGCCCAGGCGGCAACCGCGCCAGCCGAGCATCGGATTGGTTTCCGACAGCTCCTTGGTGCGCTTCATCAGCTTGTCCTCGCCGACCCCCGACGCTTGCGCCACCTGCGCCACGTCTTCGGGCGTGTGCGGCAGGAATTCGTGCAGCGGCGGATCGAGCAGGCGGATCGTGACCGGCAGGCCGTCCATGATCTCGAACAGTTCGGCGAAGTCCGCTTTCTGCATCGGCTGAATCTTGGCCAGCGCCTTGCGGCGGCCCGCCTCGTCGTCGGCCAGGATCATTTCGCGCACGGCGGCGATGCGGTCCTCATCGAAGAACATATGCTCGGTGCGGCACAGGCCGATGCCTTCGGCGCCGAAGCCGAGCGCGGTGCGCGCATCGGTCGGGGTTTCGGCGTTTGTGCGGATGGCGAGTGTCTTGTGCTCGTCCGCCCAGCTCATGATCTGATGGAAGTCTTCGGAGAATTCCGGTTCGATCATGCGCACCGCGCCCTTGATGATCTCGCCGCTGGAGCCGTCCAGCGTGATCAGGTCGCCGAAGCGATAGGACTGGCCACGCGCGGTGAATTCGCCGCGCTCGGCATAGATGTTCATCTCGCCCGCGCCCGACACGCACGGACGGCCCATGCCGCGCGCCACGACGGCGGCGTGGCTGGTCATGCCGCCGCGCGCGGTGACGATGGCCTTGGCGGCGTGCATGCCGTGAATATCCTCCGGCGAGGTTTCGTCTCGCACCAGAATCACATCCTCGCCCGCCGCGGCCAGACGCACAGCGTCGTCGGCGGTGAAGACGATCTTGCCGCAGGCCGCGCCCGGCGAGGCGGGCAGGCCCTTGGCGATGATGATCTTTTCCGCCGCCGGATCGATCATCGGGTGCAGCAACTGATCCAGCGAGGCCGGATCGACGCGCATCAAGGCTTCGGCGGGCGTGATCAGCCCCTCCTTGGCCATATCGACGGCGATCTTGAGCCCCGCGCGGGAGGTGCGCTTGGCGTTGCGGGTTTGCAGCATGTAGAGCTTGCCCTGCTCGACCGTGAACTCGACATCCTGTACGTCGCGATAATGGCGCTCCAGCGTCTCGACCGTGGCCTTGAACTGGGCGAACACCTCAGGAAGCTGCTCCTCCATCGACGGATTGCGCTCACCCATATCCTCGCGCGCCTTCTTGGTCAGGGCCTGCGGCGTGCGGATGCCCGCCACCACGTCCTCGCCCTGAGCGTTGAGCAGGAATTCGCCGTACAGCTCGCCCTCGCCCGTCGAAGGGTTGCGCGTAAAGGCCACGCCGGTCGCCGACGCATCGCCCATATTGCCGAACACCATCGACTGCACGTTGACCGCCGTGCCCCAGTCTTCGGGGATGTCGTGCATTTTGCGATAGAATTTGGCGCGGTCATTCATCCACGAGCCGAACACCGCCTTGACCGCGCCCCAGAGCTGGTCCTTGGGCTCTTGCGGAAAGTCGCGGCCCAGTTCGGATTTCACCATATCCTTGTAGTCGGCGATGACCTTTTCCCAGTCCTTCGCCGTAATGTCGGTATCGACGCTGACGCCCAGACGGTCCTTGTGATCGTCGAGAATGTCCTCGAAGCTGTGGTGCGACACGCCCAGCACGACGTTGGAATACATGGTGATGAAGCGGCGGTAGCAGTCGAGCGCGAAGCGGCGGTCGCCGGTCAGGCTGGCCAGACCTTCAACCGTGGCGTCGTTGAGGCCGAGATTCAGCACCGTGTCCATCATGCCTGGCATCGAGGCGCGCGCGCCGGAGCGCACCGACACCAGCAGCGGGTTTTCGACCTGGCCGAAGCCCTTGCCGGTGACCTTTTCGAGATCGCTGAGGGCATGTTCGACCTCGGCCTCCAGGCCCTGCGGCAGCTCCGAATTGTTCTTAAAATAATGGACGCAGGCTTCGGTGGTGATGGTGAAGCCCGCCGGGACCGGCAGGTTCAGCGACGACATTTCGGCGAGATTCGCCCCCTTGCCGCCCAGCAAGTCCTTCATCCCGGCGTTTCCGTCGGCCTGACCGGCCCGGAAGGCATAGACCCATTGCTTAGACATGAATGTTCCCTTTTTCACTTCGCAAGTCGTTTGGTGTCATGGCTGCGTTGACCGCAGCTCTAAGACGTTCTTATGAGTTATAAAAAATCTATCCGGCAATGCGGGACAGGTCCGCAATCCCGGTCGACAACGCACACACCCCGGCCAGCAGATTCAGACGCGCGGCTCTGACGCCCGCATCCTCGGCATTGACCAGAACTCCATCGAGGAAGCCATCGACATTTTGCCGCAATGCAGCAATGGCTTGCAAGGCTTCCGCGTAATTTTCCGTTTGAAGCGCAGTTTTGACGCGATCCTGTGCCTTTAAGAGCGCGGCGACCAAAGCGATTTCTAACTCATCCGGTTCAACGGATGACTCAGGCGCAGTTGCGGGCATCGTCCATTTAACAGAGCTCAGGAAATTGGCTGCACGCTTGTGCGTCTGGATCAGGTCGTCGCCCTGCGCCAGCACGGCTTCGAGCGCGTCGAGCTTTTTCGTCAGACGCAGAATATCGTCGTCTTTCAACGCGAAAACGGCGTCGAGAACGTCAGGCGCATGGCCTTCCTCGCGCAGTTGCACCTTCAGGCGGTCATTGAAGAAGTCGAGGATGTCGGAAGCAACTGAGTTCAGAGACTGGAACTCGATCCCAATATGGGAAATTACGAATGACTCGCTACCTCTGCCGACAACTTTGGAGAGAACGAAATCATGCTCATCGAAAGCAACGTACGTTTGATACCAATGAACATAATATTCCCAAACTAGTTGGCTTAGAGGCAAACGCAATTTGGAGTCGCGAATAATCCGCAACACGCCCAGCGCCGAGCGACGTAGCGCATACGGGTCTTTCGAGCCGGTCGGCTTTTCACCGATGGCGAAGAATCCGATCAGCGTATCAAGCTTATCCGCCAGCGCCACAGTTGTGGCCACCTTGCCTTCGGGCAGGCTGTCGGACGGGCCTTGCGGCTTGTAATGCTGGCGGATGGCGTCGGCGACCTCGCGGTCAAGCCCCGCCGCGTCGGCGTAGTAACCACCCATCACGCCCTGCAATTCCGGGAATTCGCCGACCATGTAGGAGGCCAGATCGGCCTTAGCGTAATACGCCGCCTGCTCAACCTTGGCCACATCCGCGCCCGTGATCGGCGCCAGATGCTTCGCCAGGGCGACGATGCGTTCGACGCGCTGCTTCATCGTGCCGAGTTTGACATGGAAGGTCGTGCCTTCCAGTTTCGTCAACCATTGATCAAAATTGCCGGCACGGTTGTCTTCCTTCCAGAAGAAGACGCCGTCCGACAGACGCGCCGACAAGACCTTGGCGTTGCCGCGACGAATTTCCGAGCCGTCATCCGTCGGCTCGATATTGGCGACCAGCACGAAATGCGGAGCCATCTTACCAGTCTTAGAGTCACGGACGGCAAAATACTTCTGGTGCGTGCGCATCGAGGTCTTGATGACTTCCGGCGGCAAGGTCAGGAATTGCGGGTCCATATCGCCGAGCATCGGCACGGGCCATTCGTTCAGCCCCGCGACCTCCTCAAGCAGCCCCTGATCCTCGATCAGTTCGCAGCCCGCCGCCGCGCAGACAGAGCGCGCCTTGTCGAGAATGACTACCTGCCGTTCTGCATGATCCAGAATGACAAAATTCTCGCGCAACCCCTTTTGGTAGCTGTCAAAATCACTCACCGCAAAGGCTTCGCCGGAACCCAGGAAACGATGCCCCTGCGTCAAATTCGACGCGACGATCCCTTCCAGCTCAAACGGCACAACCGCGCCATCGAACAGGAACAGAATGCGCTTCAACGGCCGCACCCAGCGGAAGCTCGACGTGCCCGACCGCATCGATTTCGGCCACGGGAAGCTCAAAATCACCTCGCGCAACATGTCGGGCAGCACATCGACGGTGCGGCGGCCGGGCTTTTCGATCCTCGCCATCCACACGCCGTTTTCAACGACAAGCTGGTCCTGATTAAGGCCAACCTTGCGCAGGAACCCGGCCATGGCCTGTTCCGGCGCGCCCTCGCGCGGCCCCTTGACCTCCTCGGTCACGGCGGCCTGCTCAACCGGCAGGCCATCGACCACCAGAGCCAGACGGCGCGGGCTGACATAGGCCTTCATACCCGCAAAGCTCAGACCGGACGCCGCAAATTTCGTCCCCATCAGACGCTCAAAATCGCGCGCCGCGCCAAGCTGCATACGGGCGGGAATTTCCTCGGAGAACAGTTCGATCAGAAGCTGGGCCATTAGAATGAAGCTCCCGCGATATAGGGATTTTGTTGCTTCTCTTCTTCAGCAACCCATGCCTGCGCACACGCCTTGCAGAGTTCGCGTATGCGGCTGATATAGCTCTGACGCTCTGCGACCGCGATTGCGCCACGCGCGTCCATCAAGTTGAACAGGTGGGACGCTTTCAACACATGGTCATAGGCGGGAAGGACCAAAACCTGTCCTTGCGGCCCTCGCATATCAAGCAAATGTCGCACTTCGTTTTCCATATCAACGAAGTGACGCCTTAGTCTCTCAACATTGTAGCCGTTGAAATTTGCTTCTGACTGCTGACGCTCGTTTTCTAGGAACACCTCGCCATAGGTCACGCCCGCCTTGTTGAATTTCAGGTCATAGACGTTATCGACGTTCTGCAAATACATGCACAGGCGCTCTAAGCCATAGGTCA